>NZ_JBFAKH010000007.1:0-161791 GCF_040655635.1 Streptomyces sp. NPDC050388 | reverse complement strand
GCTGGCCGGTGCGCAGACCCACGACGCCCTGAAGCCGGCGACTGCGGCGGGGCTCGACCTGTGGCTGGAGCGGCGCCGCCCGGGGACGTGGAAACCGGCCCTACTCGGGGACGGTGAAGTAGCGGGCGAAGCCCCGTACGACCTCCTCCTCGCCGATCCTGCCGTCGCCGTCCGTGTCCAGCGTGGCGGCAGCGGATCCGGCGAGCTCCTCGGGAACACCGAGTGCCCTCAGGACGCGGGCGGCGTCCGCCACGCCGACCGCGCCGTCGTCGTCCGGGCCGGTCAGGGCGAGGGTCGCGCGCAGGAAGGGCCGGGCGATCTCGGCGAACCGGTCCGGGTTGTCCCGCAGCCGCTTCACCGCGCCGGTCACGAATTCCTCGCGGGTGATGCGCTGGTCGCCGTCGTGGTCCGCGATGCCCGCCATGCCCTGCCAGAAGGCCTCGGCGCCGCCGTACAGGGCCTGGCCCTTGTCGGAGCGGGCCCGCGTGCCGAACTCGGCGAGCAGCGCCTTGGCCGCTCCGCTGAAGTCCTCGCGGTCGATGTAACCGTTGCCGTCCTGGTCGAAGGTGGCGAACCGGGCCGCGATCCGGCGCTCGTACTCGCTGCTGACCATGTTTCTTTCAGGCCGCCTTACTCAGAGGGTCGTCTCGCTCGGAGGGTACGTCGTGCGAGGCGGCTTCATGAATTCGGAAGCGACGCTTGCGCCAAGAACGGGAGAAATCCGGGACGATCGCGTGACACACGACACTTTTCGTGGTAAGCGCGGCGTCCGTGGTGCGCGTGCGCCCCGGGGTCCGTTACGCGTGACGCCCCGAGGCTCACGGTCGGCTCAGGCCGACAGCGGGCGGGAACTCCCGTCCACCGCGGACGGGACGTCCGGGTGCACGTCGAAGAGGCGGCGGACACCGAGCGCGCCGAGGACCCGGTTGACGTGACTGCCGTCGGCGGCCCCGTGGGCGGGCAGGATCAGCCGCAGGCTGCCCTGGCAGGAACGCAGCAGCCGGCGGGTGGCTATGAGTACCCCGACACCGCTGGAGTCGCAGAACCACACCTCGGAGAGATCGAGGACGAGGCTGCGTCTGCCGTCGGCCACCGCGTCGTGCACCCGCTGACGCAGCACCGGCGACGTCACCAGGTCCAGCTCACCCGACACCTGGAGCACGGCCCACTCGCCCTGCTGCCCGTCGGTCACTTTGAAGGCCACCACCACGCCCTTCGCTCGCCGAAACGGAAGAAACACCTACGCTTCCTTGCAGCGCGGCTGCCCACCGGCCGTGCCCTGAAACGCGACCCGAGAAACCGTTACCGAACAGTAAAGGCTTGTTTCAGTCGGCTTCGATCCAATTCGATGGGTTACGGTCTGTTCGAATCCACACCGTTCAGTTCCGGTCGACTCCAGTCAGTCGCAGCCAGTCCCAGTCAGCTCTAGTCAGCTCTGGTCGACTCCAGTCGGTTCCGATCGCCGAGCGGCTGGGTAGGCACGCCCCGGACGGGCATCCGACGTGCCCGTGGGCGGCTCCTTACCACCTGTGGTTCGCCAGGGGGCGCGCATTGCCATAAAGGGGCGTGCGCTCTCCGACGTGCCGACTACATTCATGGAGTCGGCGGGCACACGCCGGCCCCGGGCACGACCGGCTCGGGGCGCCGGGGGAGGAACAGGGGGTGAAGGGGGCCACATGACGAAAAGGGACGTGCCACCTCACTGGGACCGCACGATGCAGCAGCGGCTCGCCCGCGGGGAGGCCGCGGCGCTCGGTGAGTTCTACGACCGGTTCGCCTCCCTCGTGCACGGTCTAGCCCACCGCGTCCTCGGCGACGAGCGCGCCGCCGACAGCATCACGCGCGACGTCTTCGCCCACGTCTGGGAGCACCCGGACGCCTACGACCCCAAGCAGGGCCCGCTGCGCACCTGGGTCGCCGAGCTGACCCACCGGCTGGCCGTCGAGCGGCTGCGCGCCACCAGGACGGCGGCGCTCGCCCACAGCGCCCACGGCTCCCCCGGCGACACGGAGGAACTGGAGCGCCAGGTGCGCCACGCCTCGGTGGCCGCCCGCGCGGACTACATCGTGCACGCCATGCCGGTACCGCTGCGGGCCGCGCTGGAGCAGGCGTACTTCCAGCGCCGCGACTACCACCAGACCGCCGCCGACCTCGGCGTCACCGCGGACGAGGCCCGCCGCCGCCTCCGGCTGGGCCTGCAACTGCTGGCCACGGCCCACGACACCGAGACGGCCCGGCTGGACGCCCCGTCCGGCATCGGGGGTGCGGCGTGAGCGACGACCGCTGCGAGCCGTCCGACGGCGACACCGCCGCCGCGGGAACACACACGGCCGCGGGAAACGGGGCGGACGGTACGCGTGAGGACGGCGGGCCGTCCCTGCCGGCGCCGGCACCCGAGCCCGCCACCGGGGTCGCGCCGCGGGCGGCCGAGCCGCTGGTGCTGGAGCACCGGGTGCTGAAGTCACTGCTGGGCGCGTGGGCGCTGGCCGCCTGCGCGCCGGAGGAGACGGCGGCCGTCGAGGAGCACCTCGGTGACTGCGGGGCCTGCGCCGACGAGGCGCTGCGCCTGCGCGACGCGGTCGGGCTGCTGCAACGCCCCGAGAGCCTCGATCTGGACCCGGGGCTGCGCACCCGCGTCCTGGAGTCCTGCCTCGAGCGGCGTCCGCCGCGCATCCCCGTACCCGACTGGGCCACCGCCTACGACGCCGAGACGGCCCGGCTGGACGCGCTGCTCCAGGACTTCGGCGACACCGAGTGGCACGCGCCCGTGCGGCTGCGCTGGTACGAGGCCGACGAGGCGACCACCCGCCGCACCACGGTCGCCGGGGTCATCGCGCATCTGCTGACCGTCGACGGCCTGGTCGCGGTCGCCCTCGGACTGGACGACCCGCTCGGCGACCTGTCGGTCGAGCGGCCCACCCCGTCGGCCCGCACCGAGGCGTACTGGAGTGCCGCCCACTCCCCGCCCACCCGCTCCGTACGGGCGCCCTGGCGTGCGCAGACCCACGACCTGGTGCGGACCGTGTCCTTCACGGGCAGCCGGGCCGGGCGGACGGCGGTGCCGTACGGCGACTTCGAGCTGCCGCTGCACGACGCGATGCTGGACCGCGCCTTCGAGTGCTGGGTGCACGCGGAGGACATCGCCGAGGCGGTGGACTACCCGTACGATCCGCCCACCGGACGGCACCTGCACCGCATGGTCGACCTGGCCGCGCGGATGCTGCCGTCCGTACTGGAGGCACGCCGCCGCTCCGGACCGGACGCACCCGGCGGGCGGCGGCTGGTCGCGGCCGGTGCGCCGGGGCGGAGCCTGCGGCTGGAGATCGAGGGGTCCGGCGGCGGGGAGTGGCTGATCCCGCTGGACTCCCCCGCCGCCCGGGGCTCCGCCGAGCACGAGGTGGCCCACATCGCCCTCGACGGCTCGGAGTTCTGCCGCCTGGCCGCGGGCCACGTGCCCCCGCGGGAGGCGGCCGCCGGGCAGGTCGGCGACAAGGAGGCCATCAGTGAGGTCCTCCTGGCGGCGGCCTCACTGAGCAGGATGTAGCCGGGACCCTCCATGCCTTCCGGGCGGCCGGCGGTTCAGGCGAAGACCACCGTCCGCCGCCCGTTCAGCAGGATGCGGCGTTCCGCGTGCCACTTCACCGCGCGTGCCAGCGCCTGGCACTCCACGTCGCGGCCGACGGCGACGAGCTGGTCCGGGGCGACGTCGTGCCGCACCCGCTCGACCTCCTGCTCGATGATCGGGCCCTCGTCGAGGTCGGCGGTGACGTAGTGCGCGGTGGCACCGATCAGTTTCACTCCCCGGGCGTGCGCCTGGTGGTACGGCTTCGCGCCCTTGAAGCTCGGCAGGAAGGAGTGGTGGATGTTGATGATCCGCCCGGAGAGCTGCTTGCACAGGTCGTCCGAGAGGACCTGCATGTAGCGGGCGAGCACGACGAGTTCGACGTCCTCCTCGCGCACGATCTCCAGCAGCTTCGCCTCGGCCTCCGCCTTGGTGTCCTTCGTCACCGGCAGGTGGTGGAAGGGAATGTCGTACGAAGCCACCAGTTCCGCGAAGTCCGTGTGGTTGGACACCACTCCGGCGATCTCCACCGGCAGCGCGCCGATCCGGGCGCGGAAGAGCAGGTCGTTCAGGCAGTGGCCGAACCTGCTGACCATCAGGAGGACGCGCATCTTCTCGTCGGCCCGGTTGATCTGCCAGTCCATCCGGAACGAGTCACCGATCGCCGCGAAACTCGCCCGCAGCTTGTCCACGGTCACCGGCGCCTCGGCGGAGAAGTGGACCCGCATGAAGAACAGGTCGGTGTCGTGGTCGCCGAACTGCTGGCTGTCCTCGATGTTGCAGCCGGTCATGAACAGGTAGCTCGACACGGCGTGCACGATGCCCTGCTTGTCGGGGCAGGACAGGGTCAGAACGTACTGGTCGGCCGGGGCCTCTGCTCGGGCGGGCTGCTCACTCATGCGGGAAAGGGTCCCATACGCGGGTCGCGGACGAGGAGCCGTCCCGCTACGCGGACCGCGTGAGGATGTTCAGCACCTCGAGGGTCCGCGGCGCGGCGTCGGGGTCCTCCCCGTCGCTCACCGCCAGCCGCACGTGCGCGTCCCGCGCGGCCCGTACCGCGTCCGGCCATCCCTCGTGCTCGAGGTAGGCGGTGACCGGTGCGTCCGGACCGACCTGGTGCATGATCCGCAGCACGCGCAGCACCGCGGTGTCGACGAGCGCCGCCTCCTGGGAGTCGCGGAAGATCGTGCCGACGTACTTCTCGGCGGACCAGTTGTCCAGCCAGGTGTCCTCGACCAGCCGGTAGACCGCGTCGGTGACGTCACCGTAGCCGTCCACCCCGGCCAGCCAGACACCCTGCTGGAACCCGGGGTCGGAGAGCATGTGCAGCGCGGAGCGCACATTGCTGCGCCAGCGCCACCATGGCATGTCGTTGAGTGGCATGCCGCCCATGGTGGAGGAGCGGCGGCCGCGGCGGGAAGAGTTCTCCGAACCTTGCACGGTCATCGATCGTACGTTTCCCCTCCCCGGGGGTCACACCGGCCCCTTAATTCACTTTCACGTCACCACCCGTCGGCCCCGGGTCACCCCGGGGTTGGCAATGTGAGGGAATCGTGCATGAGCATGACCGGCAGTCGCATTCGCAGCAGTTCCCTCCCCCGCCACCGCTCCCGGACGTTCAGAGCGGGCGTCCTGGCCACGGGCACGCTGGCGGCGATGACGCTCGCCGCCGGCTGCGGAGTCGTCCCCGGCACCTCGGGGGCCGACGACGACCCGATCACCGTCATGACCTGGGCGCCCGAGGAGACCAAGACCACCAACAAGCCCGGCATGCCCGCTTTCGCCCGCGCCTACGCCCGCTGGGTGAACTCCGAGGGCGGCATCAACGGCCGCAAGCTCAACGTCCTCACGTGCAACGAGCGCAACGACAGTGTGGCCGCCGCGCGGTGCGCCCGGACCGCGGTCAAGGAGAACGCCGTCGCGGTCGTCGGCTCGTACAGCCAGCACGCCGACGCCTTCCTGCCCACCCTCGAGGGTGCCGGCATCCCGTACATCGGCGGCTACGGCATCACCACCGACGAGTTCACCAGCCCGCTGTCCTACCCCGTCAACGGCGGCCAGCCGGCGCTGCTGGCCGGTCTCGGCCGCGCCCTCGCCGATTCCTGCGGGCCGGTCACCCTGATCCGGCCGGACACCATCGCGGGCGACCAGCTGCCCCCACTGCTCAACTCGGGCCTGTCCGCCGGCGGTCACGAGCCGACCGCGGACCAGCGGGCGGAGGAGGAGGCCACCGAGTACGCCGGGCAGTCGAAGCAGGCCCTGGAGACCAGCACCACCGACCCGGAGGCGCCGGGCTGTGTGGTGCCCGCGCTCGGGGACCGCACCGGCACCTTCATGGACTCCTTCCGGCGGGCCCGCGCCGACTACCCCGACGTGCGCACCGCGACCGTGATGGGCAGCGTCGACCAGACGACGATCAACACGTCCGGCGGCGCGTCGAGCCCGTACGAGGGGTCGTACGTGACCGGCTGGTACCCGGCGTCGAGCGACGCACTCTGGAACCCGATGAAGGACGTGATCAAGAAGGAGGCGTTCGGCGACAACCGGATCGACCCCGCCGACGCCGGGGTGCAGACCACCTGGATCGCCTACACGGTGCTGAAGCAGGTCCTCGAGTCGCTCGGCGACGACGAGGTGAGCTCGCGCAGTGTGACCCGGACGCTGAACAAGGGGCTGAAGGTCGAGACGGGCGGCCTCACCCCCACCCTGCGCTGGCAGTTCCAGGACAAGCTGGCCGCCGTCGGCTTCCCGCGCCTGGTCAACGCCAACGTGACCCTGCAGAAGGTCGAGGACGGGCGGCTGGTGGCCGGCAGCGAGGGCTTCATCGACGTGACGGACACCCTGCACGAAGCCGACGTGGTGTGACGCGCGGGGGCGCGGCGAGGACGGAGCGGGGCGAGGAGGGGCAGGGTGAGGACGGAGGCCGTCCACCGGCCCGGCCCGCTCCGCGGTCCTTCCCTGTCCCCCGCCGCCCCCGCTGCCGCCGGAAGCCGGTCACAGCTGGGTCGGCTGCCGCTCGGTCAGGCCGTGCTGCTTGGCGATCGCGTTCCACAGCGAGGCCGCCTTGGTCTTCTCCTCCGTCGCGGTGCCGCTGGCCCGGTTGCCCGCCTCGGTCTGGCCGGTCGTGCGGGCCTGGCCCTTCTTGCAGCCCTTCTTGCCCGCCACCTGGTCGGCCCAGGCCGCGTAGTGGTCGTCGGCCGACGCCGACGCCTGCCACGCCTTGGTGAGCGCGGCGCTCAGCGCCTGGTGGTCGGGCAGCTTGTCCACCTCGATGCCGGAGAGGTCGGTGACCAGCTGGTTGCGCTGGTCGGCCGCGTCCCGCAGGTCCTTGGCCGCCTGGTCGAGATTGCGGCAGGCCTTCACGTCGGCCACCGCGTTGATCACGGCGGTCCGGCTGTCGCCGCTGACGGCCAGCAGCTTGTCCAGCTCCACGGCCTGCTGACGGACCGGGTCGACGGTGGGGGACGCCTCGGCCTCGGGTTCCTCGCTCGCGGGGGCGGCGGCGGAGACGGGCTGCTTCTTGCCGTCGGCATCTCCGCCGTCGTCCCCGCTGCCGAGCAGCGCGCCCGCGCCGATGCCCAGGACGACGAGACCGACACCGACCGCCGCGATGAGCGGCACCCGTGAGCCCGTACGTCCGCTCCGGCCGCCGCCGTCGCCCTCACGGGCGGCACGCCGGCCGCCGCCGCCCCGGCCGGGCGGGGTGTGGGCGGGCTGCGGATGCTCGAAGCGGGGGAGCTGCTGGGTGGAGCCGACCGCGCCCTCGTCGGCGCCCGCGCCGCGGAAGAGGTTGTCGAACTCGGCGGGCGGCTGCCGGTTCCCGTCGTCGGCCGGGGCGCCGGGTGCGGCGCCGTACGGGGCTCCCCCGGGCCCGTCGGTCACCGGGGCCATGAACTGGGTGGCCTCGGCGTCGGGCCCGCCCGCGGGCGGGCCCGGGTACCGGGCCGCCTCGGAGTGGTGTGCGGCGGGCATCTCGGGGGGTAGCGCCCCCGGGCCCACCGGGGGTATGTACTGCGTCGCCCCCTCGTCCACGGGGGCGGCGGGCACCGGCGGCAGGAACTGGGTGGCCCCCTCCGACCCGTCGGGCAGCGCGCCCGCCGCGGCGGAGCCGTACGCGTCGACGGCGGGAGCACCGTGGAAGGAACCGTTCTGCGGCGGCATCGGGGCGGACGGGTCGTACGGGGTGTGGGCGCCGTACGCCGGGGCCTGCCCGCCCTCGGGCGGCAGCGGACCCAAACCGTGCTGCCCCTGGCCGTGCCCGCTCGCGGCCGGGTCCTGCGCGCCCCACGGGGCCGGGTCCTGCGGGCCCCACTGCTGCGCGGGCGGGGACTGCCAGCCCTGACCCTGCGACGGGGCCGGCAACTGCTCCTCCGGTCCCCAGGGCGTCCCCCAGGTCTGGCCGCCGGGCGGCGCCGAGGCGGGCGGCTGTCCGCCCGCACCACCCGGGGCGACCGGACCGGCCGACCCGCCCGGCATGCCCGGCAGCAGGGGCTCGCCACCGTCGGAGGGCAGCACGATGCCTTCGCGCGCGGGGCGCGCCGAGGGCTCCTCGCCCTGTCCACTCTGCGTCACCGGGACTCCTACACATGGGGGACCTTGTGAATCGTCGACTCACGCTACCGGGTCCCCGGAGCCCGGTGCCACGCAGCACAGGGCCTGGGCTCCTGCCCTGTGATCGCGGTAACAGAACCGGGTCACCTCACGCTGTTCATGCCCCCTCCTTCACCCCGGCCCCGCGTCAACTCCACGTTGACCGACCGTTCATCCGCCGACGCCCGTCCCGTTCATCCGCCGACGCCGCCACCGTGCGCCCCCGTACTGGTACTAGTCCTAGTACTCCTGCCCCTGTTCGCGTTCATGTCCCTGTTCGTGTTCACGCCGCGGCCGGGAGGGCGACACGTGCGCCGAACTCCCTTACCACCGGCTCCTCCTGATACGGCTCCAGTCGCTGCCGGAAGTCCTCCAGGTACTCGGCACCGCGGTTCGACCTGAGCCCGTCGAGCAGTTCCACCGCTTTCAGGCCCGTACTGCAGGCCTGTTCGACCTCCCGCTGCTGCACCTGCGCGGTGGCCAGCAGCACGTAGCCGATCGCCCGGCGCCGGGCCCGGGACTCCGGATGCCCGGCCAGGGACTCGAGCGCGCACCGCGCGGCCGCCTCGGCCTGTCCCAGATCCCGGTGGCAGTGCGCCAACTCGTCGGCCAGGTAGGCCTCGTCGAAGTGTGCGATCCACACGGGATCGTCCCCCGACGCCGGATCGGCCGCTTCCATGGCGCTGATCGCGTGCCCGGCCGCGATCTGCGCGGCGTGCGCGTCGCCCATCAGCGCGTGCCCGCGTGCCTCCGCCGCGCGGAACATCGCCTGCGCGCGGGGGGTCGCCCGGCCCCGCGCGCCTTCCTGCGCGGCTCGCGCCAACTGCGCGATCTCCCGCGGGTTTCCGAGCTGTGCGGCCAGATGACTCATGGAGGCGGCCAGTACGTACCCGCCGTAGCCCCGGTCGCCGGCCGCCTGGGCCAGCCGCAGCGCCTGGATGTAATAGCGCTGGGCGAGGCCCGGTTGCCCGGTGTCGATCGCCATGTAACCGGCGAGTTCGGTCAGCCGGGCGACCGCCGCGAACAGCTCCCGTCCCACGGCCTCCCGGTACGACCCCGCGAGCAGCCCCGAGACGACGCTGTTGAGGTAGTGCACGACGACCGGACGCACGTGCCCGCTGCCGTACTGGTGGTCCAGGTCCGCCAGGGCCTGCGTCATCGACCGCACGGCCCCCACGTCGGACCGCCCGACCCGCGGCCCGACCGAGCGCGCCACCTGCGGGTCGGGGGCGGAGATCAGCCAGTCCCGGCTCGGCTCCACCAGGGCGGACGCGGCGACGGAGGAGCCGGACAGGAAGTCCCGCCGGCCCACATCACTGCGCCACAGTTCGCAGACCTGCTCGATGGCCCCCAGCACCGTCGGCGAGAACTGGAGACCGACGCCCGACGCGAGGTTCTTGCCGTTGGCCATGCCGATCTCGTCGATCGTGACCGTGCGGCCCAGTTTGCGTCCGAGCGCCTCCGCGATGATCGCCGGCGCCCGGCCCCGCGGCTGCTGTCCGCGGAGCCAGCGGGCCACCGACGTCTTGTCGTAGCGCAGGTCGAGGCCGTGTTCGGCGCCGCACAGGTTGACCCTGCGGGCCAGCCCGGCGTTGGAGCACCCGGCTTCCTGAATGAGCGCCTGCAGTCGTTCGTTCGGCTGCCGCGCGACGAGAGGCCTTGCGGCCATGGCACACCCCCTGTGGCTGCGGTGCCTGCCCACGCACCGAGTTGACGTGTCTTCCGCGGCCGGAGACCCGGCATCTCCTGACATCTCCTCTCGACCAGGAGCAAAAGTTCCGACCCTGAAGATCAATGCCCCGCCGAGGTGCCGAAGATGCGAGACATGTACGGATTGCCGGGGTGACAGTTGACGCCTGCCCCGCCCGGCCGCGCGCTCCCGGTCGCGGCCGCCGGCCGGCCACCGCCGGTCACCCACTCCTGGCTACCCACCCGGGAACGTGGATCCTCTTGCGCGCCCCCGCGGATGCACCCATGCGCCCCGGGCGCGGAGCAAGTGCTCCTCCCCCGCGCATGGACACGGGCGTAACCCCTGGTGACGGACGTAGTTGTGTTCATCGTGGAAGAGACGATCCCGGGCACCGGCGCCGGACACATCCCGAAGCAGCGCGGAGAAACCCTGCTGGAGACCGCAGTGCGGTATACCGAGGAGCGGCACTGGGACGTGTTCGCGGGCACCTGGCTGGAGGCCGTGAACGGGGTGCACCGCTGCTCGTGCGGCGTCGCGGAGTGTCCGGCACCCGGCGCACACCCGGCGCGCTCGGACTGGGCGGCCCAGGCGACCGGCAGTGCGACCACCGTTCGCCGCATGTGGCAGATGTGGCCGACGGCCTCGATCCTGCTGCCCACCGGCCACGCCTTCGACACGATCTCCGTCCCCGAGACGGCCGGGTTCCTGGCGCTGGCCCGGATGGAGCGGATGGGACTGGCGCTCGGTCCGGTGGCCCTGAGCCCGGCCGGGCGCATGGAGTTCTTCGTGCTCCCCGGCGCCTCGACGAGGGTGCCGGGTCTGATCCGCTCCCTGGGCTGGTCGCTGTCCCCGCTCGAGCTGAGCGTGCGGGGCGAGGGGGCGTACGTGGCGGCGCCGCCCACGCGGTTCGGGTCCAGGGGGGCCGTGCAGTGGGCCAGCGGGCCGACCCCGGCGAACCGCTGGCTGCCGGACGCGACGGAACTGATCTCCCCCCTCGCCTACGCCTGCGGCCGCGACCGCCAGGACCGCCGTGACCGGCAGGGCCAATAGGACCGCCGAGGCCGGCAGGGCCAATAGGACCGCCGGGACCGGCAGAACCTCCGCCCACCGGGCCCGGCAGGACTCCGCGATCGACGGAACCACCAGGACCGGCAGAACCGGCCACCGGACCCGGCAGGACAGCGGAACCCGCAGGACCGGCAGGGCCACCGAGACCACCAGGACCGATCGGACCACCAGGGCACAGGGCCCCCCGGAGCACCGGGGCTGCGGGGTCCGTGGAGGTGCCCCGGTCGGCGTGGGGCGCGGTCGGTCGGGGCGGTGCGTGCCCGTGCACTCCGGCCCCGTGCGGATCACCCTCCCCCGTTAGGGTGCTCGTATGACGGAGGGAGCAGGGGTGGGTTCATCCGCCGTACGCGTACAGGGGCTCTGGAAGCGGTTCGGTCAGCAGATCGCGGTGGCCGGCATCGATCTGGAGCTGCCCGCTGGCAAGTTCATCGGGCTCGTCGGGCCGAACGGAGCGGGGAAGACCACCACGCTGTCGATGGTGACCGGGCTGCTGCGGCCCGATCAGGGCACCGTCGAGGTCGTGGGACACGACGTGTGGCGCGACCCGGTCGAGGTCAAGGCACGGATCGGGGTGCTGCCGGAGGGGCTGCGGCTGTTCGAGCGGCTGTCGGGGCGTGAACTGCTCGCCTACTCCGGCCGGTTGCGCGGCCTGCCCGGCGCCGAGGTCGACAAGCGCGCCACCCAGCTGCTCGACGTCCTCGACCTGGCCGGGGCCCAGCACAAGCTGGTCGTCGACTACTCGACCGGCATGCGCAAGAAGATCGGCCTCGCCGCCGCGCTCCTGCACAACCCCGAAGTGCTGTTCCTGGACGAGCCGTTCGAGGGGGTCGACCCGGTCTCGGCGCAGATCATCCGGGGCGTCCTGGAGCGGTACACCGCGTCCGGTGCCACGGTCGTGTTCTCCTCCCACGTCATGGAACTCGTCGAGTCGCTGTGCGACTGGGTCGCGGTGATGGCCGCGGGCCGGATCCGTGCCCACGGACCGCTCGCCGAGGTGCGCGGGGACGCGCCCTCGCTCCAGACGGCGTTCCTGGAACTCGTCGGTGCGCACGGCCGCGACACCGGCTCCGAGCTCGACTGGCTGGGCGGCGGATCCCGGTGAGCGCCCCCGCCCCCGCTCCCGCGACCGCCCCCTCCCCCGCAGCCGCCCCCGCGATCACCCCGGTCTTCGTCCGGCTGAAACTGTCCCTGCTGCGCAACGGACTGCGGCAGTCCGGTGGGCGCAAGGCCGCGTACATCGCCTCGGCCGTCGTCGCCCTGCTGTTCGCCGCGCTCCAACTCGTCGGCCTCGTCGTGCTGCGCCGCGTCGACCACGCCGAGTCGCTGGTCGTGCTGCTGGTGGCGGTACTGGCACTGGGCTGGGCGGTGATGCCGCTGTTCTTCCCCAGCGGTGACGAGACGCTCGACCCGACCCGGCTGGTGATGCTGCCCCTGCGTCCCCGGCCGCTGGTGCGGGCCCTGCTCATCGCCTCGCTGGTCGGCATCGGACCGCTGTTCACGCTGTGCATGCTCGTCGGGTCGGTGATCGCCGTCGCGCACGGCGGGGCGGCGTTCGCCGTCAGTGCCCTCGCCGTCCCGCTGGCGCTGCTGGTGTGCGTGGCGCTGGCCCGTGCGGTCGCCACCGCCAACGTACGGCTGCTGACCAGCCGCAAGGGACGCGACCTCGCGGTGCTCAGCGGACTCCTGATCGCGGTCGGGGCGCAACTGGTCAACTTCGGTGCGCAGCGGCTCGGTGTCTCCGGTCTCGAACAGCTCGGACCTGTGGCGGACGTGGTGCGCTGGATCCCTCCGGCGTCCGCGATCGGCGCGGTGCACTCGGTGGGCGAAGGCTCGTACGGGATCGCCGTCGTCCAGTTCGCCCTGAGCGTCGGGGCGCTGGTGGCGCTGCTCGCGCTGTGGTCGCGGTCGCTGACCCTGTTGATGACCTCGCCCGACGGTTCCACCCTGCAGAGCGGCGAGGCGGCCGTGCGCGAGCGCGCCTCGACCGGGCCGGCCCGGCTGCTGCCCGCGGGACGCACCGGCACGGTCATGGAGCGCAGCCTCCGCTACGTCTGGCGCGACCCCAAGACCAAGGCGGCATGGGTGACCTCGCTGGCCATCGGGCTGATCGTGCCGGTGTTCAACGCCTGGCAGGGCACCGGCTCGGTCTACTTCGCCTGCTTCGCCGCCGGGATGCTCGGCATCATGATGTACAACCAGTTCGGTCAGGACACCTCGGCGTTCTGGATGGTCGCGATGACGATCGC
This sequence comes from Streptomyces sp. NPDC050388, assembly GCF_040655635.1. Lineage (NCBI taxonomy): Bacteria > Bacillati > Actinomycetota > Actinomycetes > Kitasatosporales > Streptomycetaceae > Streptomyces > Streptomyces sp. NPDC050388. The sequence continues at coordinate 148,635 of NZ_JBFAKH010000007.1, read as the reverse complement.
CGGCACCCGGGACGCCTACGTCGAGCTCCGCGCCCGCGCCCTGGCCCTGCTGCTGATCACGCTGCCCTACGCCACGCTCGTGACCGTCCTGACCACCGCGATGCTCGGCGACTGGCCCCGGCTGCCGGAGGCCCTGGGGGTGTCCTTCGCCCTGCTGGGCGCGATGCTCGCGACCGGTGCGTGGACGTCGGCGTGCTTCCCCTACTCCATTCCGCAGGAGGGCTACAAGAACGTCGCTCCGGGGCAGACCGGGCTCGCCTGGATCTCGATCTTCGGTGGCATGGTGGCGGCGGCCGTGCTGTGCGCACCGGTCATCGCGCTCACGATCTGGCTGAACGTGAGCGCGGGCGGCGAGGGCCGGACGTGGCTGCTGCTCCCGGTGGGCACGGTGTACGGCGCCGCCATCGGCCTGCTCGGCCTCCGTCTCGCCGCCCCGCGCACGGCCCGTCGCCTCCCGGAGATCCTCACCGCGGTCAGCAAGGGCTGAGCACCCCGGACAAGCGGTACGGGCGGCCGGCTCAGCCGGCGCGGAGGGTGGCCAGGAACGGCTCGATCGCCGTCCGCCAGGCCTCCGGCTGGTCGTAGTGGACCAGGTGGCCGGCGTCGGCCACCTCCGCGTACTGGCCGCGGGGCAGGACGCGGACCATCTCCTGGGCCTCCGCGCGCCCCAGTTCGCCGTCGAGGCCGCGGACCACCAGGGTGGGGCACCGCACCTGGGCCAGCTCCTCCCAGTGCGCGTTGTACACCCAGGTCTCGCGGGAGCGGAGCATCTGGTCCGGGTCGAAGACCGGCCGCCACCCGTCCGGGGACTCGGCCATCACCTCGGCGTAGAACTCACCGCGGGCCGGGTTCGGCCGCTCCACCCAGGGGTCGTCCTCGCCGAACCACTTGCGCACGTCGGCGAGCGTGGCGAACGGGAGGGGCCAGGCCCTGAACCACTGGGCCCACTCGTGCTGCGAGGCGGCCCCGAGCGCGGAGGCCCGCATGTCGCAGATGATCACCCCGCGCACCAGGTCCGGCCGCTTGGCGGCCAGCTGCCAGGCGGTCAGCGCGCCCATCGCGTGGCCGATGAGGACGGTCGGGCCGAGGCCCAGCTGCTCCAGGGCGGCCTCGGTGTCGTCGACATAGGCGTCCCGGGTGAACGAGGCCTGCGCGGGCTTGTCGCTGCGGCCGTGGCCACGCTGGTCGAGGGCGACGGCCCGGTACCGCCCGGAGAGCCAGCGGGCGGTGGGCGCCCAGTGCGAAGCCCGCCCCATGAGTCCGTGCAACAACAGCACGCTCGTGTTCCCGGCGTGCTCCGCCGCCGGGTCGCCGCCGGTCTTGGGGGGATCACCGAACTCCCAGGCGGCGAGCCGTACGCCGTCCGCCCCCGTCACGTCGATACGTCGCGCCATCGTGTTGGCACCCCCAAGCTCGCTGCCTGCCGTGCTGCTTGCCCTGCCTACTGCTGTCGCCCCGCACAGATTATCGAATGTGCTTTCGAGAACCCCGTTCCCGCCGCCAACACCCCTCGATCGAGTGACACCCCTCGGGGATTGATCGTCGTGATCGAGGGGAGATCTTCAGCGGGAGGCGAACCGCTCGGGGAGACCGGTTCGAGGGGAATGACCCTGGGAGCTCGGGGCTCCGGGTCAGCACAGGGGAGGACAGGCCCCGGCGCCGCACGGCGCCGGGGCCCCTCACGTACTCACGGCACATCCTCCGCCCCTCCCCGGCCGGGCGACATCGTGCCGGGCCCGGCCAAGAGCCCCTCGCGTCATATGCCCCACGCGACAGCCTCGCACGTGAACCCGGCGAGCGCTGCACTTCGGCACACCGGATCCCGGATTCGGCGCGATCACACCGAAACCCCAACTCCCTCCCGGGCGAGACGAGTTGGGGGTTCAATGCGGCGAGGTGACGACAGGCCCCAGGCCCCGGGCCCTAGGGCTTGGCGACGAACACGTGGGAGGCGACGTCCGCCTCCAGCTCGGCCGCCTCGCCGCCGCTGCCCACCAGCACACCGCCCGCCGACTCCGTCACGCTGACCACCGAGCCGGGCTGCACGCCCGCGCGGCGCAGCGTGTACATCAGCTGCGCGTCCGTCTGGATCGGCTCGCCGATGCGGCGCACCACGACCGTCTTGCCCTCGAGCCCCGGGTCGAGATCGGCCAGGGACACCATGCCCTCGTCCAGGAACGGGACGGCGCCGTCCTTCTCGCCCAGCTCCTCCAGGCCCGGGATCGGGTTGCCGTAGGGCGACTCGGTCGGGTGCCGCAGCAGCTCCAGCACGCGGCGCTCGACGGCCTCGCTCATCACGTGCTCCCAGCGGCAGGCCTCGGCGTGCACCTGCTCCCACTCCAGACCGATCACGTCGACGAGCAGGCACTCGGCGAGGCGGTGCTTGCGCATCACCCGGGTGGCCAACCGACGGCCTTCCTCCGTCAGCTCCAGATGCCGGTCGCTGGCGACGGACACCAGGCCGTCACGCTCCATCCGGGCCACCGTCTGGCTGACCGTCGGCCCGCTCTGGTCGAGCCGCTCGGCGATCCGGGCGCGCATGGGGACCACGCCTTCCTCCTCCAGCTCGAGGATGGTGCGGAGATACATCTCCGTGGTGTCGATCAGTCCGGACATACGTGCCCCTCGATGAGATCTGCGATTGGCTCTGCCGGAGGCTGGACGGCTCACCGGCGCATGCGCTGGCCCTGGACTCAATTCTGACCCATCGCGCCGACAACCGGGGCATGCCGCGGAAACGCCGGGCATTCGCCGGGTGGTACAGGCTGCCGCGGGGGTCTGCCCGGCCCCTGCCGCCATGTTGACACGGCGCTGGTCCGGACCGCACGGTGATCCGCAGCAGTCCACCCCGAAGGGATGGCCCCCCATGAGCGACCGCACGCCGGCCGACCGGTTCCTCGACGCCGCGATCGGCCTGCTGCACCGGGTCCGCGACGAGGAGGCCGACTCCGTGGCGGCCGCGGGCGCCCTGCTCGCGGACACGGTCGCGGACGGCGGACGCCTCTTCGCCTTCGGCGCCGGCCACTCCTCGCTCGCCGCGCAGGACATCGTCTACCGCGCGGGTGGACTCGCCCTGATGAACCTGCTCGCCGTCCCGGGTGTCGTCGGCGTCGACGTGATGCCGGCCACCCTCGGTTCCGCCCTCGAACGCGTCGACGGCCTCGCGAGCGCCGTGCTCGACGCGTCACCGGCCCGTGCGGGCGACGCCCTGGTGATCGTCTCCCTGTCCGGGCGCAACGCGCTCCCGGTGGAGATGGCCATGAGCGCCCGTGCCCTGGGCATGAGGGTCATCGGCGTGACCTCGGTGGCGTACGCGGCGGAGACGACGTCCCGGCACGTGTCGGGGACGTACCTGAAGGACCACTGCGACCTCGTCCTGGATTCCAAGATCGCGGTCGGCGACGCGGAGCTCACCCTGGACGACGTCCCCGCCCCCTTCGCCCCCGCCTCCACGGTCGTCACCGCGGCCCTGCTCCAGGCGGTCGCGGCCACCGCCGCCGCCACCCTGGCCGAGCGGGGCATCGAGCCCCCGCTCCTGCGCTCCGGCAACGTCGACGGCGGCCACGACTGGAACGACCGCGTCCTGGACCAGTACGCCGACCGGATCTTCTACCGGCGCTGAGGACCCGCCGTCACTCCGGCCGCCCGGTCACTCCCCCCAGGTCCAGGGCCATGGCGATGCGTGCGGCCACGTCCTCCGCGTACATCGTGTCGGAGCGTTCGAACGCGCTCCGGCCCGGACCGCGCAGAAACGTCACGGCGCCCAGCGTCCGGCCGCGGCTGCGCAGCACCGTGCACAGGGCGTGTGCCGCGTCCGCCGGCCACTGCCGGGACACCGCCCACACACGTGCCTCCTCCGCCGGCACCGCCCCCGCGTCGGCCCGCACCGAGCCGGCCCGCTCCACGCACCGCAGCGCCGGGTGCCCCTCGCGGTACCGCACCGGCAGACCCGCCCGCCCGGCCAGCCGGCTCGGTCCCGGCGCCCCGGAAGGGGTGGCCGCGATCCGCACCAGCCGGACCCGCCCGGCGCTCTCCCCCTCGTCCGCCGTCCCGTCGGCCCCCCGGTCGGCCACCCGGTCGATCAGCGCGTGGTCGGCGAATCCGGCCAGCGCGAAGTCCAGGTGGACGGTCATCGCCTCCGCCGGGTCCTCGCACTCGGCCGCCGCCCGCGCCGCCCGGTGCAGCTGCTGCCCGCGGAACCGCAGCAGCGACGCCTCCTGCTCGCCCTGCCGGGACTCGGTCACGTCCTGGAACAGCCAGCCCACGCCGAGCGGCACCGGCTCCTCCGCGAGCGGCGACGACAGCCGCACGAATCCGCACCGCCAGCACCGCCGCCGCTCGCCCTCCGGCTCCCGCACGCTCACCCAGATGTCGGCGGGCGCGGGCGGGGTGCCCTCGGCCAGCACATGGGTGAGCGCGCTCTCCAGCTCCTCCACACCCTGCGACAGCAGCTCCCCGAGCGGCCGTCCCAGCACGGACCCGCGCCCCGTGCCGAGCGCGCGGGCCGCGTGCGGGTTCACCACGGCGGGCCGCAGATCGGCGTCGACGAGCACGACGCCCCAGCTCGCGTCCTCCAGCAGCGCCTCGCTCAGCGCGATCGACCGTTCCAGGTCGATCTGCGCGTGCACCTCGCTGAACGCGCAGTACACGCCCGCCGGCTTCCCGTCCGGCCCGCGCACGGCCGCGGACTGCGTCCGCACCAGCACCCGGCCGCCGTCCTTCGTCAGCAGCGCGAACTCGTGCACCTGCCGGCCCGGCGCGCCCATGGCCGACATCAGCCGCGCCTCCACCTCCGCGGCGTCGGCGCCGCGCACCGCCCATCCGGCGAACCCCCGCCGACCCACCGCCTCGGCCGCGGTCCACCCGAGGACGCGCTCCGCCTCCCGGTTCCAGTGCGTCACCACCCCGTCCGCGTCGAGGGCGCACAGGGCGGCGTCCATACCGTCCAACAACGCGGCCAGCAGATCGGATCCGGCTGGACTCTCCCGCCCGGACCCACCCGGGCTCTCCCGTCCGGACCCACCCGAGCTCTCCCGCTCGGGCTCGTCGGGCCCCAGTTCGTCGGTGGCCCCACTACGCCGGGAAGCACTCACCTGGACCCCCTGCAGGCCGCGTCCGCACGTACGGCACATCGGTTCACTCACTTGCAATCATTCAACTTGAACGTGACCCAGCGCACACCGGGTTCCCACAACATCGAAGGAATCATCGGAGGAATCGTCGTACGGCCCCGGCGTCATCGCGGCCGGCCGTGCCGCAGCGTCGCGGCGCTGCGGCACGGCCGGCCGGGTTCGGCGTCCTCACGCGCGGGCGGCAGGGGGCGTCATCCCTCCGGGAAATGGGACCAGAAGTGGTCCACGATGTCGTCGAGGTAGCGCCGCCCCTGCTCGCCGGAGGCATTGGCGCCGCCACCTCTGCTGAGGGTGGCCGCCATGAGGGACTGGTACTCGGTGTGCATGGTGCGCAGCGGGTCCTGCAGGTCGCGGCGTTCCATCGAGAGAAGGCGGGCGATGTCGCGGATGTGGGCCTGCCAGCGGGTGGAGACGGCCTCGGCGAGCAGCCGGGTGAGTTCCGCCTCCCCGCCGGTGATGGCCACGAAGTCCCTCGGGGGGAGCTTGAGGAGGGCGCCCAGTTTGGCCGACTGCCGCCGGTCGCCGGCCCATTGCCCGGTCTCCTCCATGCGGAGGTAGTCGTGAAGTCTCAGGCTGGTGACGCGGGCGACGTCCTCGGCGGCGAATCCGCTGGCGATCCGGTGTTCCCGCAGGGTGCGGGGAGCACCCATGAGGTCGCTCGGGGAGCACCACAGCGCGCCGGCCAGGGCGGTGAGTTCGGTGGCGGTGGGCAGGGCTACACCGCGCTCCCACGCGGTGATGTGGTCAGGGGTGATGTGGGTCATGCCGTAGGAGGCGCGCATGCCGTAGGCGACGTGGCCGGGGGCCATCCCGACCTTCCCGCGCAGGGTCCGGGCGGCGCGCGCGTTGAAGGGGAGCGGTGAGTTCACGCACCGAGAGTATGGAGTGACCCACCGTGAAAACCATGCCCTCCTGTCGCCTGCCTCCCGTTATGACGGGAAGGTCGCCGCGAACTCTGTAGGAACCGACGGGAGGCCGACTAGGGAATTAACTCCTCTTTTCCTCAAAGGGCTTGAGGAAAACGCCCAGGTTCGTAGAATCCGCTGGCGGTCTGCCGCAGGTGTGTCCGGATTTCGACGCTTTCGAAGCTCTCGAGGTTTACAGCGTTTACGACGTTTTCGACGTTCTTGGCGGTTTCGGCTTTTTGACGTCTCGACGTTCTCGACGTTTCGATGCCGCACGCACCCGGCGGTTGCCGTCATGCTTCCCCGCACCTGCTCGCCCAGGAGACCCACCCATGCAAACCCTCACGACCGACCCGGCCGACCCGGCGCCCGCCAGAGCCCACAGCCCGCTCGACCGGTTCTTCCGCATCAGCGAACGCGGCTCGACCTACGCCAGGGAGATACGCGGCGGGTTCGCCACGTTCTTCACGATGGCCTACATCCTGGTGCTGAACCCCATCATTCTGGGCAGCACCGAGGACAAGTTCGGCCACACCCTGAGCGCCGCCCAGCTGGCGACCGCCACCACCCTGGTGGCCGCCGTGATGACCGTGATCATGGGTGTGGCCGGCAACCTGCCGCTCGCCCTGGCCGCGGGTCTGGGTCTCAACGCCGTCGTCGCCTTCCAGATCGCTCCCCTGATGGCCTGGGAAGACGCGATGGGCCTGGTCGTGCTCGAGGGCCTGCTGATCTGCGTCCTGGTGCTGACCGGTCTGCGCGAGGCCGTCATGCACGCCATCCCGCAGCCGCTCAAGCAGGCGATCAGCGTCGGCATCGGCATGTTCATCGCCTTCATCGGCTTCGTGGACTCCGGGTTCGTGACCCGCATCCCGGACGCCGCGAACACCACCGTGCCCGTCCAGCTCGGCACCGGCACCCTCACCGGCTGGCCCATGCTCGTGTTCTGCCTGGGTGTGCTGCTGACGTTCGTCCTCATGGCCCGCAAGGTGCGGGGCGCCATCCTCATCAGCATCCTGGCGATGACGGTGTTCGCCGTCATCGTCAACGAGTTCGCCGACGTCAAGAGCTGGGGCCTCACCGCCCCCGAGCTGCCCGGCAACCCCGTCGCCGCGCCCGACTTCGGGCTCCTGGGGCAGTTCGACCTGCTGGGCGCGTTCGGCCAGATCGGCGTGCTCACCATCGTCCTGCTGATCTTCACGCTCATCCTGTCCGACTTCTTCGACACGATGGGCACCGTCGTCGGCGTCACCGCCGAGGCCGGGCTGCTCGACGAGCGCGGGCAGGTCCCCGGTCTGGGCCGGGTCCTGTTCATCGACAGCGCGGCGGCCGTCGCGGGCGGTGCCGCCTCGTCCTCGTCCGCCACCACCTACATCGAGTCCGCCGCCGGCGTCGGTGAGGGCGCCCGGACCGGCTTCGCCAACCTCGTCACCGGTGGCCTGTTCGCCCTCGCCCTCTTCTTCACCCCCCTGCTCACCATCGTGCCGATGCAGGCCGCGGCCCCCGCCCTGATCGCGGTGGGCTTCCTGATGATGACGCAGGTCAGGCACATCGACTGGGACCGCTTCGAGCTCGCCGTCCCCGCCTTCCTGACCGTCGTGGTCATGCCGTTCACCTACTCCATCAGCAACGGCATCGGCGCCGGCTTCATCTCCTACGTGGTCATCAAGGCCTGCCTGGGCAAGGGCCGCGAGGTGCACTGGCTGCTGTGGAGCACCGCGGGGCTCTTCCTCGTCTACTTCGCCATCGACCCGCTGAAGCAGCTGCTCGGCGTCTGACGGCACCGGCCCGCCACCGGCGCCCCGGGACCACCGAAAAAAGTGGTTGCTCCGGAGGGAATCGCTTCCTAGGCTGGCGGTACTTCGGAGAGGAGGTGGTTCGGCAGATGTATGAATACCGGACGGAAGAGGTGGCTGCGGGCTAGTGGCCCGTCGCCGTACTCGGTTCGGCGCCGGACCGGCGTGTGCGAGATACACGCAACCGGCCTAACCCAACGCAGTCGCCCGACCCGCGAGTCGCCGGTACGTCCGGCCGGCCCCTCCTCCGGAGGGCCAGACTCGCGGGTCGTCTGCGTTTTCGGAATTTTCGAAGTTTTCGGAATTTTCGAAGTTTTCGGGCTTCGGGGCCCCGGGGGTTCGGGGACCCGGGTTCTCAGGACTCCCGCACTCAGCGGGCGAGGTCCGCGTAGCCCTCGATCTCGTGCAGGCCCCGGCTGCCGGGGCCGATGTAGTGGGCGGAGGGACGGACCAGGCGGCCGGTGCGCTTCTGTTCCAGGATGTGGGCCGACCAGCCCGCGGTGCGGGCGCAGGTGAACATCGAGGTGAACATGTGGGCCGGGACCTCGGCGAAGTCGAGGACGATGGCGGCCCAGAACTCGACGTTGGTGGCCAGGACGCGGTCGGGGCGGCGGGCGTGCAGTTCGGCCAGGGCGGCCTTCTCCAGGGCCTCGGCGACCTCGAAGCGCGGGGCTCCCAGGTCGCGCGCGGTGCGGCGCAGGACACGGGCGCGCGGGTCCTCGGCGCGGTAGACGCGGTGGCCGAAGCCCATGAGGCGTTCGCCCCTGTCGAGTGCCTGCTTCACATACGCCTCGGCGTCGCCCGTGCGCTCGATCTCCTCGATCATGCCGAGGACCCGTGAGGGGGCTCCGCCGTGCAGCGGTCCCGACATGGCGCCGACGGCGCCCGAGAGGGCCGCGGCCACGTCCGCGCCGGTGGAGGCGATGACGCGGGCCGTGAAGGTGGAGGCGTTCATGCCGTGCTCGGCGGCCGAGGTCCAGTACGCGTCCACGGCGGCGACGTGCTTGGGGTCGGGTTCGCCGCGCCAGCGGATCATGAAGCGTTCGACGATGGAGTGCGCCTTGTCGATCTCACGCTGCGGGACCATGGGCCGGCCCTGGCCGCGCGCGGACTGGGCGACGTAGGAGAGGGCCATGACGGCGGCGCGGGCGAGGTCCTCACGGGCCTGCTCGGCGTCGATGTCGAGGAGCGGTTCCAGGCCCCAGACGGGGGCCAGCATGGCGAGCGCGGACTGGACGTCGACGCGGATGTCACCGGAGTGGACGGGGATCGGGAACGGCTCGGCGGGCGGCAGGCCGGGGTTGAAGGCGCCGTCGACGAGCAGGCCCCAGACGTTCCCGAAGGAGACGTGCCCGACCAGATCCTCGATGTCGACGCCCCGGTACCGGAGAGCGCCGCCCTCCTTGTCCGGTTCGGCGATCTCCGTCTCGAACGCGACGACTCCTTCAAGCCCGGGTACGAAGTCGGACATCAGGCGGCTCCTCGTGGTGTGGGCGACGGATGATGTTGTCGTGGGGGGGTGGTGTCGTCGTGGGGGGTGTCGTGGGGTGGGGCGACCTCGTGCGGGCCGGTCGAGGGGAGCGGGTGCGCGTCCGACGGATCCACGGTCCTCCTGCGAGGACTCGCGGTCCGGGACGCCACCGGTCACCCCTGTGATGCCCGGTGGGCGGTCACCCAACCGGGCCGGTGCCAGCACAATATCCCTGAGTGCCATTTTTGGGGAGGGTTCACGGCACTCAGTGCCATACAAGACGGTGGGACACCGGGCCCCCACGGGATCCGTCCATACGGCAGGATGACGGCGTGACCGACCGAGACCCCGTCCCCCTCGCTCTCGCCTCGATGCGCAAGCAGTACCGGGCCGAGGGGCTTTCCGAGACCGACCTGGCCGCGACTCCCGTCGAGCAGTTCGCGCGCTGGTTCAAGCAGGCCGCGACGGACGGCGGGCTGTTCGAACCGAACGCCATGGTCGTCTCCACCGCGGACGAGCTGGGCCGGCCCAGCTCCCGTACGGTGCTGCTGAAGCACTTCGACGAGCAGGGGTTCGTGTTCTACACGAACTACGAATCCCGCAAGGGGCGCGAGCTGGCCGGGAACCCGTACGTCTCGCTGCTGTTCCCGTGGCATCCGATGGCCCGGCAGGTCATCGTCACCGGGGTCGCGCTGCGCACCGGCCGGGACGAGACGGCCGCCTACTTCCGCACCCGGCCGCACGGCTCACAGCTGGGTGCGTGGGCGAGCGGCCAGTCCTCGGTGCTCGCGAGCCGTACGGAGCTGGACACGGCGTACGCGGAGCTCGCGGCCCGGTATCCGGAGGGCGAGCAGGTGCCGGTGCCGCCGCACTGGGGCGGTTTCCGGGTGGCCCCGCAGGCGGTGGAGTTCTGGCAGGGCCGGGAGAACCGCCTGCACGACCGCCTGCGGTACGTGGCACAGGCGGACGGGGGCTGGAGGGTGGAGCGGCTGAGCCCGTGAGGGCTCCCCGCCTCAGTCCAGCGCCCCCTCCAGCGCCCCCTCAAGGAGGGCCGCCCACTGCCCCACCACCCGTTCGCGGCGGGCCGCGTCGTCGGTGAGGAGGTTGGCCAGGCCCAGGCCGCGGGCCATGTCGAGGAGGCCCTGGACGGTCTCGCGGACGCCGGGGCGGGTCTCGTCGGCGCCCAGGAGGTCGACGGCGATGCGGTGGGTCTCGCGGCCGACGCGCGCCTCCAGTTCGGTCACGCGCGGGCGCAGCTGTTCCTCGTCGGAGGCGGCGACCCACAGGTGGAGGGCGGCACGGAACAGGGGCCCGGTGTAAAGGTCGACCAGGGCGGTGACCACCGCGCGGCGGTCGCCGGCGGCCGCTCCCTCGGGGAAGAGGGCGCGCAGCGCGGTGGAGCGTTCCTCGGCGACGTACTCGACGGCGGCCGTGAACAGGTCCTCGCGGGTCGGGAAGTGGTGCTGGGCCGCCCCCCGGGAGACACCGGCGCGCTCGGCGACGACGAGGACCGTGGAGCCCGCCCAGCCGTGTTCGGCGAGACAGGCCACGGCGGCCTCCAGGAGGCGCTGCCGGGTGGCCCGGCTGCGGTCCTGCTTGGGGACGCGTTCGGCACGGTCGGCCGCCGCGCTCACACCACCCATTCCGGATCCCGTCGTTCGAGGAAGGCCGTCATCCCCTCGCGCGCGGGGGCGGAGGCGAAGAGGCGGGCCGAGAGCGCCGTCAGGTGGGCGGCGTCCCGGTCGAAGGTCTCCAGCACCCTAGCCGTGAGCAGCCGTTTCGTCTCGGCCAGGGCTTCGGGGGCGGATCTGCGCAGGCCGTCGAGGACGGGCGCGAGCGTCTCGTCCACGTCGTCACCGGCGGCGGTGAGCAGGCCGATGCGGGTGGCTTCGGCGGTGTCGAGGCGTTCGCCGGTGAGGTAGTAGCGGGCCAGCGCGCGCGGGTCGGTGCGGGGCAGCAGCGGCAGGGAGATGACGGCCGGGGCGACCCCGATGCGGACCTCGGTGAAGGCGAAGGTCGCCGCGTGGGAGGCGACGGCGATGTCGCAGGCGGCGAGCAGGCCGAAACCACCCGCGCGGACGTGCCCGGTGACCCGCGCGACGACCGGTTTGGGCAGCTCGACGATCTGCCGCAACAGGCCCACCAGGGCCTCGGGGGGAGGAGGGTCGCGCAGGTCGGCGCCCGCGCTGAAGGTGTTGCCGGTGTGGGTGAGGACCACCGCTCGGACGCCGGTGTCCTGGCCGGCGTCGGTCAGCGCCCCGGCCAGTTCCCCGACGAGGGCGGCGGACAGGGCGTTGCGGCGCTCCGGGGCGTCGAGGGAGAGCGTTTCGACGCCCCGCGCGTGGGTGCGGCCGATCAGGGTCACGAGGGCTCCTTGTGCGCCGTGCGGGGCTCACGGCGCAGGATCTTTCCGGAAGCGGCGCGGGGGACGGCGCCGAGGAAGGTGACGTGCCGGACCCGCTTGCACGGGGCGACGCACCGGTGGAACCGGTCCGCCTGCTCGTACGTGAGGGTGGTGCCGTCGGTGCCGGCGACGAGCGCCGGGGTGCTCCCGAACTCGGCGGCGCCCGCGAGCGCCGCGTCGTGGACGGGGGGTTCCACGGGTGGGACGTCTGCCTGCTCGCTGCGGAACACGGTTCCTCCAGGACGGCCGGGAAGCCGAGCGGGCCTAGTACGACTTGGGAAGGCCCAGGGTCTGGTGGGAGACGTAGTTGAGGATCATCTCCCGGCTCACCGGGGCGATACGGGACACGCGCGCGGCGGTCACCAGCGAGGCGAGCCCGTACTCGCGCGTGAGGCCGTTCCCGCCGAGGGTGTGCACGGCCTGGTCGACGGCCTTCACGCAGGCCTCGGCGGCCGCGTACTTGGCCATGTTGGCGGCCTCGCCCGCACCCGTGTCGTCACCGGCGTCGTAGAGGTGGGCGGCCTTCTGCATCATCAGACGGGCCAGTTCGAGGCCGATGTGCGCCTGCGCGAGGGGGTGCGCGACGGCCTGGTGGGAGCCGATGGGTGCGTTCCAGACGGTGCGCTCACGCGCGTACTCGACGGCGCGGGAGAGCGCGTGACGGCCCATGCCGATCGCGAAGGCGGCGGTCATGACGCGTTCGGGGTTGAGTCCGGCGAAGAGCTGGAGCAGCCCGGCGTCCTCTCCCCCACTGCCGGAAGCGTGGGAGGGGCCCCCACCCACGAGGGCGTCGGCGGGCAGCCGTACGTCGTCGAGGACCAGCTCGAACTGCTTCTCGACGGCGTTGAGTTCCATGTCGATGGGGCGCCGCCGGAAGCCCTCGGTGTCGCGGGGGACGATGAACAGGCAGGGCTTGAGTCTTCCCGTGCGGCCCCCCTCGGTGGACACGGTTTCGGTGCGGCCGACGATCAGGGTGGCGTCGGCGATGTCGACGCCGGAGACGAAGACCTTGCGGCCGGTGAGGAGCCAGTCGGTGCCGTCCTTGCGTGCCGTCGTGGTGATGCGGTGGCTGTTGGACCCGGCATCGGGTTCGGTGATGCCGAAGGCCATCAGGCGGCTGCCGTCGGCCAGGCCGGGCAGCCACTCCCGCTTCTGGGCCTCGGTGCCGAAGCGGGAGATGACGGTGCCGCAGATGGCCGGGGAGACGATCATCATCAGCAGGGGGTTGCCGGCGGCGCCCATCTCCTCCAGGACGAGGGAGAGTTCGGTGATGCCGCCGCCACCACCGCCGTACGCCTCCGGCAGGTTGACGCCGATGTAGCCGAGCTCGGCGGCCTCCTGCCAGAACTGTCTGCCGTCGGTGCCCGGAGTGCGGGGGTGGCTCCGGGCGAAGGCGGAGACCGCTGCGCGGAGGGACTTGTGCTCTTCGGATTCGATGAGGGTGGTCACGGTGGCTCCTTCGGGTGCGGGCTCGTCGTGGTGGGGCGCGCGGTTCCCCGCGCCCCTACTCGGTGTTCCCCTCGACCACGGCCAGGAGGGCACCGGCCTCCACCTGCTTGCCGGGCTCGGCGTCGAGGGTGCTCAGCGTGCCCGTGACCGGGGCTGTGATCTCGTGTTGCATCTTCATCGCCTCCAGCCAGAGGAGGGGCTGTCCGGCCTCCACCACGGCTCCCTCGGTCAGGCCGTCGGCGATGCGGACGACCGTGCCCGGCATGGGGGCGAGGAGGGAGCCGGGGGCGTGCCGGGCGGTGGGGTCGGGGAAGCGGGGCAGGGCGGTGAGGGCGGTGGCGCCCACGTACACGCGGTCGCCGTGACGGCTGACCTCGAACCTGCGCCGTACGCCGTCCACCTCGAGAACGACGAGCCCCGCGTCGGCGTGTACGACCCGCACCCCGTCGGCCGCGAGGCCGTCGCGTGTGTGCCGGTAGCGGACCTCGTGCTCCTCGCCCGCCACCGCGTACCGCTTGACCTGCGGCTGCGAGGGCAGGTTGCGCCAGCCGCCGAAGCGGGAGCGGCCGTGGGCGTCGGCGAGGGCGGCGGCGAGCGGGGCGTGCGGGTCGGGGGCCGGGGCGGTCAGCTCGGGCAGGTGGCGGTCGTAGAAGCCGGTGTCCATCCGGGCTCCGGCGAACTCCTCGTGCCGCAGGGAGCGGACGAGCAGGTCCCGGTTGGTGACGGGGCCGTGGATCACCGCGCGGTCCAGGGCGGAGGCCAGCTTGCGGATCGCCTCCGCGCGGGTGGGGGCGTGGGCGACGACCTTGGCGAGCAGGGGGTCGTAGTGGACGCCGATGTCGTCGCCGTCCGTGCAGCCGGTGTCCAGGCGGATGCCGTCCGGGACGGCGAGGCGGTGCAGGCGGCCGGTCTGCGGGGCCCAGTCGTGGGCGGGGTCCTCGGCGTAGAGGCGGGCCTCGACGGCGTGACCGTGCGCGCGTGGCGGGTCCTTCTCGAGCGGGTGCCCCTCGGCGACCCGGATCTGCTCGGCGACGAGATCGACTCCGAACACGGCCTCCGTCACCGGGTGTTCGACCTGGAGACGGGTGTTCATCTCCAGGAAGTGCGCCCTGCCGTCCGCGACGAGGAACTCGACGGTTCCGGCGCCGACATAACCGACGGCGCGGGCGGCGCGTACGGCGAGGGTGTGCAGTCCGTCGGTGAGCCGCGCGGGCAGCCCGGGTGCCGGGGCCTCCTCGATCACCTTCTGGTGGCGGCGCTGGAGGGAGCAGTCCCGGGTGCCCAGTGTCCACACCGTGCCGTGCGTGTCGGCGAGGACCTGCACCTCGACGTGCCGTCCGCCCTGCACGTAGGGCTCGACGAACACCTCGCCGTCGCCGAAGGCGTTCGCCGCCTCCGCGCGGGCGGCGGCCAGTTCGGCGTCCAGGTCCGCGAGGCGCCGTACGACGCGCATACCGCGCCCGCCGCCGCCCGCCGCGGCCTTCACCAGTACCGGCAGGTCGGCCTCGGTGACCTCGCGCAGGGGCTCGATGCCCATCAGTTCCTTGGCGCGCGTCTTGGACGCCATCGCCTCGATCGCCTCCGGGGGCGGTCCGATCCACACCAGGCCGGCGTCCTGGACGGCCCGTGCGAAGCCGGCGTTCTCGGAGAGGAAGCCGTACCCGGGGTGCACGGCGTCCGCGCCGGCCGCGAGTGCCGCCTTCACGATCAGGTCGCCGCGGAGGTAGGTGTCGGCGGGCGCCGCACCCGGGAGCCGTACCGCCGTGTCCGCCACGCGCGCGTGGAGGGTGTTCTCGTCGGCGTCCGAGTGCACGGCGACCGTCCGGATCCCGAGCTCACGGCAGGTGCGGACGACACGGCAGGCGATCTCGCCCCGGTTCGCCACCAGTACGGAATTGATCGAGGTGAACACAGCCCCTCACATCCGGAAGACGCCGAAGCCACCGCGCACGCCCTCGTAGGGCGCGGTGTGGACGGCCGACAGGCACAGGCCGAGGACGGTGCGGGTGTCGCGCGGGTCGATGACGCCGTCGTCGTACAGCCGCCCGGACAGGAACAGGGGCAGCGACTCGGACTCGATCTGCTGCTCCACCATGGCGCGCAGCGCCGCGTCCGCCTCGTCGTCGTAGGGCCGGCCCTTCGCCGCCGCCGACTGCCGGGCGACGAGGGAGAGCACGCCGGCCAGCTGCTGCGGGCCCATGACGGCCGACTTGGCGCTGGGCCAGGCGAACAGGAAGCGCGGGTCGTACGCCCTCCCGCACATGCCGTAGTGCCCGGCGCCGTAGGAGGCGCCCATGAGGACGGACAGGTGGGGGACGCGGGAGTTGCCGACCGCGTTGATCATCATGGCGCCGTGCTTGATGATCCCGCCCTGCTCGTACTCCTTGCCGACCATGTAGCCGGTGGTGTTGTGCAGGAAGAGCAGGGGGATGTCGCGCTGGTTGGCGAGCTGGATGAACTGGGCGGCCTTCTGCGACTCCTCGCTGAACAGCACCCCCCGGGCGTTGGCGAGGATGCCGACGGGGTAGCCGTGCAGGGTGGCCCAGCCGGTGGTGAGGCTGGTGCCGTACAGCGGTTTGAACTCGTCGAAGTCGGAGGCGTCGACGATCCGCGCGATGACCTCGCACGGGTCGAAGGGAATCTTCAGGTCGCCGGGGACGATGCCGAGCAGCTCGTCCTCGTCGTACCGGGGAGGCGCCGCCGGTCCCGGATCGGGGTACGCCTTGCGGTGGTTGAGACGGGCCACGACCCGGCGGGCCTGCCGCAGGGCGTCCGGCTCGTCGACGGCGAAGTGGTCGGCGAGGCCCGACACGCGCGCGTGCATCTCGGCGCCGCCCAGCGACTCGTCGTCGCTCTCCTCCCCGGTGGCCATCTTCACCAGCGGCGGACCGCCGAGGAACACCTTCGCCCGCTCCTTGACCATGATCACGTGGTCGGACATGCCGGGGACGTACGCGCCACCGGCGGTGGAGTTCCCGAAGACGACCGCGACGGTCGGGATGCCCGCCGCCGAGAGCCGGGTCAGGTCCCGGAAGACGGCGCCCCCGGGAATGAAGATCTCCTTCTGGGAGGGCAGGTCGGCACCGCCGGACTCCACCAGGCTGATCACGGGCAGCCGGTTGGCGAGCGCGATGTCGTTGGCGCGCAGGGCCTTCTTCAGCGACCAGGGGTTGCTGGCACCGCCCCGCACGGTCGGGTCGTTGGCGGTGACCAGGCACTCCACGCCCTCGACGACGCCGATGCCGGTGACCAGGGAGGCGCCGACCGTGTATTCGGGGGCCTCGCTCCCCCAGGCCGCCAGCGGGGACAGCTCCAGGAACGGCGTGTCGGGATCGAGGAGCAGTTCGATGCGCTCACGGGCGAGCAGCTTGCCGCGTCTCCGGTGCCGCTCGACGTACTTCTCGCCACCGCCCGCGAGGGCCTTGGCGTGCTCGGCGTCGAGTTCGGCGAGCTTGCCGAGCATGGCCTCGCGGTGGGCCCGGTACTCCGGGTCGGCCGTGTCCAGGGCGGATTCGAGGACCGTCACAGCAGGGCCTCCGGGATGTCGAGGTGCCGGGAGCGCAGCCATTCGCCGAGCGCCTTGGCCTGCGGATCGAAGCGGGCCCGTGCGGCGACGCCCTCGCCGAGGATGCCCTCGACGACGAAGTTCAGGGCGCGCAGGCGGGGCAGGACGTGCCGGGTGACGGGCAGGCGGACGGCCTCGGGGATCAGCTCCCGGAACCGCTCGACGGTCAGCTCGTGCGCGAGCCACCGCCAGGCGTCGTCGCCGCGCACCCAGACGCCGACGTTGGCGTTCCCGCCCTTGTCCCCGCTGCGGGCGCCGGCGAGGAGCCCGAGCGGGGCACGGCGGGTCGGTCCGGGTGCCGGGGGTTCCGGCAGCTCCGGCTCCGGCACGTCCGCGAGTACGGCGGTGTCGTAGGGCGGGTCCACAGTGATCCGGCGTCCGTCGTGGAGGACGGCCACATGGTGGACCCCGCTGTGGGGGACGTACACATCCTCGAACACCCCATAGGGAGCGCCCTTCCCCGGTGGTGCCACCACATGGAATCCGGGGTAACTGGCCAGCGCCAGCTCGACGGCGGCCCCGCTCAGTGCACGCCCGACCGCCTCCTGTCCGGGGTCCCGCACGACGAGTCGCAGCAGGGCGCTCGCGGTCTCCTCCGTGTCCGCGTCGGGCCGGTCGGTGCGCACCAGCTCCCACCGCACCTCGGCGGGCGGCGCCTTGGCGAGCGCGCCGGTCATCTGCTCCCGCACGAGATCCGCCTTGGCCTCGATGTCGAGCCCGGTGAGGACGAACACGACCTCGTTGCGGAAGCCGCCGAGCCGGTTTCGCCCGACCTTGAGCGTGGGCGGCGGCGCCTCCCCTTCGGTTCCTTCGACGCGTACCCGGTCGGGGCCGTCCTGGGTGAGCCGTACGGTGTCCAGCCGGGCGGTGACGTCGGGCCCTGCGTACCGGGCGCCGCCCGTCTCGTAGAGCAGCTGCGCGGTGACGGTGCCGACGTCGACGAAGCCGCCGGTGCCGGGGTGTTTGGTGATGACGCCGGAGCCGTCCTCGTGCAGCTCGGCGAGGGGGAAGCCGGGCCGCAGTGAGTCGCCGGGCGGCCGCTCGCCGAAGAAGGCGTAGTTGCCGCCGGTGGCCTGGGTCCCGCACTCCAGCACGTGCCCGGCGACGACGGCTCCCGCGAGCCGGTCGTACTCCGTCGGCGCCCAGCCGAAGTGGGCGGCGGCGGATCCGGTGACCAGGGCCGCGTCGGTGACCCGCCCGGTGACCACGATGTCGGCGCCCTCGCGCAGACAGGTCGCGATGCCGAAGCCCCCGAGGTAGGCGTGCGCGGCCAGCGCACCCGGGTGGGCGGCGGTGAGGTCGTCGCCCTCCACGTGGGCGACCCGTACCGGGACGCCGAGCCGCCCGGCCAGCCCCCGCACGGCGTCCGCGAGACCGGCCGGGTTGAGCCCGCCGGCGTTGGTGACGATCCTGACGCCGCGCTCGTGGGCGAGGCCGAGGCAGTCCTCCAGTTGCCGCAGGAAGGTGCGGGCGTACCCGGCGGAGGGGTCCTTGAGCCGGTCGCGGGCCAGGATGAGCATGGTCAGCTCGGCGAGGTAGTCGCCGGTGAGGACGTCGAGCTCACCGCCGGTGAGCATCTCGCGCAGGGCGTCGAAGCGGTCGCCGTAGAAGCCGGAGGCGTTGCCGATGCGCAGGGGCCTCGCCGTCACCGCGCGGTGTCCCCCTTCGGCTCCCGGCCCCCTCCGGGCGGCCCGGCGAAGGCCTGGGCGATGTCCAGCCAGCGGTCGGCGTCGGGACCGTCGGCGGTGAGGGCGAGGTCGGCGCGGTGGGCACGCTGGGTGACCAGGAGGCAGAAGTCGAGCGCGGGGCCGGTGACGCGGTCCGTGGCGTCCTCGGGACCGTACGTCCACAGCCCGCCCGAGGGGGCGGTGAGTTCGACGCGGAACTGCTCGAACGGTGCGGGCAGCCCGTGCACCCCGAAGGCGAAGTCGCGGGTGCGGATACCGAGCCGCACCACGTGCCGGAGCCGGTCGGTGGGCGGCCGCACCACACCCAGCGCGTCCGCCACGTCCAGGCCGTGGGCCCAGGTCTCCATGAGCCGGGCGGTGGCCATGGAGGCCGCGGACATGGGTGGGCCGTACCAGGGGAAACGCGCCCCCTCGGGTGCTGCCCGCAGGGCGTTCTCGAGGGCCTCGCGTCCGGCGCGCCAGTCCGCGAGCAGCCGTGCGGGCGGTAGGCCGGCCCCCTCCCGCGCGGCGTTGTCCACGAAGTCACCGGGCTCGGTCAGCGCCTTCTCGACCTCGCGGGCGAAGGCGCCCTGATCGGTCACGGCGAGCAGCGAGGAGCGGTCGGTCCAGGCGAGGTGCGCGATCTGATGGGCGACGGTCCAGCCGGGCGCGGGGGTGTCCAGCGCCCATTCCTTCCCACCCAGCCCGGCCACCAGCCGGTCGAGTTCGTCGCTCTCCGCACACAGGTCGTCGATCACGGGCGTCGGGTCGGCCATGGAGCGAGCATGACAGGCCACCAAAAAACAATCAAGCATGCTTGCTGGATTCCATTCCGTCATCACGGCGGCAGCGGGCAAGGCCGGGCGACAACGGCGCCCACTTGCCCGCAAATATTAGTCCGTGCTAATTTCCAGATGTGGCCGAACCTTATGAGCTGCGCTTCTTCGATGATGTGCTGGACTGGATCAAAACACTCGCCAAGGAGGACCCGGACAGTCACCTCCACGTGATAGCCGCTCTGGAGCGGCTTCAGGAAGTGGGCCCGGCGCTGCGGCGGCCAACGGTCGGCGCGATCGAGAAGAGCCGATACCGGAACATGCGGGAGTTACGCCCACGCAACGGCGGGACGGTGAGCATTCGGATGCTTTTCGTCTTCGACCCCGAGCGGCGGGCCATCTTCCTGGTTGCGGGCAACAAGGCCGCCGGGCGTCAGTGGGCGGCCTGGTACCCCCGGGCGATCAAAGAGGCCGACGGCAAGTTCACGGCATACCTTGAGGCGCTGGAACAGGAGAAGAAGAAAGGGCAGGGCGAATGAACCTCGGCTCCATGGACGACCTGACGGCCGACATCACACCCGAGAAGCGCGAGCGTATCGATGCCATTAAGGCGGAGATGGTCGATGCGGAGCGCGGACACGAGCTGGCCACGCTCCGCAAAGCTCAGGGCTTCACCCAGATCCAGGTCGCCAAGGCGATGGGTGTCACGCAGGGCCGGGTAAGCCAGATCGAGCGAGGCACCGCTCGCCTGGACACCTCGACGATGGCGGCGTACCTGCACGCGATCGGTGGCGAGCTGACCATAACGGCCACCGTGGGAAACCTTTCGGTACGGCTGTAGGGCGCAACGAGCCGCAGCCCGGCGACGGGGCCGGGTTGATTCAAGGGACGAGAGCGACTCCAGCCCTGGCACGCCTCGCCACGCCCGGCGATCATCAGGAAGCGTCCCCCGGCGCCTTCGCGCGCCCCCGCCCCACCTGGGTCCGTACCGCCCCCATGCTCGCCGCGATGACCAGGGCGATGGCGGCGGCCTCGGTGAGGGTGAGGGCCTGGCTGAGGATGAGGAAGCCCGCGGCGGCGGCGATGGCCGGTTCCAGGCTCATCAGGATGGCGAAGGTGGAGGCGGGCAGGCGGCGCAGGGCGAGGAGTTCCAGGGTGTACGGCAGGACGGAGGAGAGCACCGCGATCGCCGCGCCCAGGCCGAGGACCGTCGGGTCGAGGAGCTTGGTGCCGGACTCGGCGATGCCCAGCGGCAGGAACACCAGCGCCGCCACGCCCATGGCGAGGGCGAGTCCGTCGGCCTGCGGGAAGCGGCGGCCCGTACGCGCGCTGAAGACTATGTAGGCCGCCCACATGACACCGGCCCCCAGGGCGAAGGCGGCACCCGCGGGGTCGAGGCTGTCGAAGCCTCCGCCGCCGAGCAGGAAGACACCGGCGAGGGCGAGTCCGGCCCAGAGGAAGTTGATCGCGCGCCGGGAGGCCAGCACGGACAGGGCGAGCGGGCCGAGGACCTCCAGGGTGACCGCCGTACCGAGGGGGATGCGGGCGGCGGCCTGGTAGAAGAGGCCGTTCATCCCGGCCATCGCGAGCCCGAAGACGATCACCGTGGTCCAGTCGGCGCGCGAGTGCCCGCGCAGCCGGGGCCGGCACACCAGGAGCAGCACGACCGCGGCCACCAGCAGCCGCAGCGTCACGACGCCGAGCGCGCCGGCCCGCGGCATCAGGGTCACCGCGAGCGCCCCGCCGAACTGCACGGAGATCCCCCCGGCGAGCACCAGCCCGACGGGTCCCAGCGAGCCCCGCCCGCGCGGAGCACCCGCCCCGCCGGGCGTATGCCCGGGAGCCGCCGCGGGTACGGCGGCCGGGGCCGGGACGGACGGGGTGGCGGAGCTGGGGGTGGTCACGGCGCCTTCCATGGGCTCGGTACGGGGAGCGGGTGACCCCCCTCGGGGATTGTGCATGGGGATGAACTGCCCGGTCCAGAGTAATGGACCCAGTCAGCACCATGCGGCTTTCACATAGCTGACGATGGGGCCCGCGTCCCGCCCGGGTCAATCCGGTCCGTCATACGGACGATCGGACGGACGACGACACGGCGGCATGACGCCGTGGGTCAACGGAAGGTCACCCACCGGTCTCGACGGCCGTCGTCCGTGCCCGCTTCGCAACTCACCTGTGACGCCCCGTGCCGCACGTTCCGCCTCGCCCCGGCGTCACAGTCGCAGGAGTCGGGTTCAACGGACCGAGGGGGCACGGACGATGAAGTGGCACGCGACGACGAAGCAACGCAGAACGGCGAAGCGACACGGGACGACGAAGCGGCACGGGACACGGCGGCTGGGCGGCGCACTGCTGGCACTCACGGCGGCGAGCGGCCTGCTGCTCACCGGATGCAGCGCGGGCGGCGACGGGAACGCGGCGACCGACAGCGGGTACGACCGCAGGGGGAACGGCTCGGCCCCGCTCCCCGCCCCCGACGGCCCCCAGGGCCCGGGCGAACAGCGTGAGGGCGAGGAGCGCGAGGGCGAGCAGGACTCCCGCGACATCGCCCCCGCGCCGGACTACCTGTCCACCTTCGCCCTCGACGTCGACACCGCCTCCTACGGCTACGCCCGCCGCACCCTCGCCGACGGCCGGCTGCCCGACCCGTCGACGGTCCGCCCCGAGGAGTTCGTCAACAGCTTCCGCCAGGACTACGCCCGCCCCGACGGCGACGGCTTCACGGTCACCGTCGACGGCGCCCGCACCGACGAGGACGAATGGTCCCTGGTCCGCGTCGGCCTCGCCACCCGCCCCGCCGAGCCGAGCGGCGAGCGCCCGCCCGCGGCCCTCACCTTCGTCGTCGACATCTCCGGCTCCATGGCCGAACCGGGCCGCCTCGACCTCGCCCGGCGGTCCCTCGGCACCATGACGGACCGACTGCGCGACGAGGACTCCGTGGCGATCGTCACCTTCAGCGACGAGGCCGAGACCGTCCTGCCGATGACCCGCCTCGACGGCAACCGGGGCAGGATCCACGACGCCGTCGACAGCCTGGAACCGGCTCTGTCCACCAACCTCGGCGCGGGCGTCGAGACCGGCTACGCGACCGCCGTCGAGGGCCTGCGCGAGGGCTCCACCAACCGGGTCGTCCTCGTCTCCGACGCGCTCGCCAACACCGGCGAGACCAACGCCGACGCGATCCTCGAACGCATCTCGACGTCCCGTCGCGAGCACGGCATCACCCTCTTCGGCGTGGGCGTCGGCAGCGACTACGGCGACGCCCTGATGGAACGCCTCGCCGACCGGGGCGACGGGCACACGGTGTACGTGTCCGACGAGGAGGAGGCCCGCGAGGTCTTCTGCGAACAGCTGCCCCGCAACATCGAGCTGACCGCCCGCGACGCCAAGGCCCAGGTCGCCTTCGACCCGCAGACGGTCGCCGAGTTCCGCCTCGTCGGCTACGACAACCGCCGCGTCGCCGACGAGGACTTCCGCGACGACGGCGTCGACGGCGGCGAGGTCGGCCCCGGCCACACCGTCACCGCCCTGTACGCGGTCCGTACGAGGTCCGGCGCCGACGGCCACCTCGCCACGGCCACGGTCCGCTGGCTCGACCCCGACACCCGCGCCCCGCACGAGGAGACCGGCGCCCTGGAGACCGACGCCCTCGACGACTCCGTCTGGACCGCCGACCGCGGCCTCACGCTCACCGCGACCGCCGCCTACTTCGCCGACGCCCTGCGCTCCTCCGGCCACCGCCACAGCGCCCTGCCCGGCGCCCCCGGTCTCGGCGAACTCGCCGAACGCGCCGCCGACCTGTCCTCCCGGACCGAGGACAAGGCCGTCCGCGAACTGACCCAAGCCATCCGCGACGCGAACCGCCTCGCCTGAACCCTCACGAGTCTTTCTCCAGGGCCTCCGCCAGCACCTCCGCCAGGTGGCGGCCCCGTACACCCGCCAGCTGGTCCAGCTGGGTGCGGCAGGAGTAGCCGTCGGCCAGGACCAGCGCGTCCTCCGGTGCCTGCCGCACCGCGGGGAGGAGCTGGTCCTCCGCGCAGGCCACCGACACCTCGTAGTGACCCTTCTCGAAGCCGAAGTTGCCGGCGAGGCCGCAGCAGCCGCCGCTCAGGTCGCCGGTGAGGCCCGCGGCGGCGCGCAACCTGCGGTCGGCCGTGTCGCCGAGGACCGCGTGCTGGTGGCAGTGGGTCTGGCCGGTGACGGGGCGGTCCAGGGCCGGTGGGGTCCAGTCCGGTGCGTACTGCTCCAGGGTCTCCGCGAACGTGCGGACGCGGGAGGCCAGTCGCGCCGCGCGGGGGTCGTCGTGCAGGAGCTCCGGTGCGTCCGTGCGCAGGGTCGCCGCGCAGCTCGGCTCCAGGACGACCACGGGGGCGCCGGTGGCGAGCACCGGTTCCATCAGGTCCAGGGTGCGGCGCAGCACCGCGCGGGCGCGGTCGAGCTGGCCCGTGGAGATGTACGTCAGGCCGCAGCAGACCCGGCCGCGGCGGGCCGCCGGCAGCCGCAGCGCCGAGCGGGAGCGCGCGTCCCCCACCAGGCCCCGGGCTCCGGCCAGGCGCAGCGTCGGGGGCAGCGCGACCCGCAGGCCCGCCGCCTCCAGGACCCGTACGGCCGCGCGGCCCACGGAGGGCGAGAGGTGCTCGGTGAAGGTGTCCGGCCAGAGGACCACCAGAATCCCCGGGGCGGAGGGCACGGCGGTCCGCCGTCCCCGCCACCAGCGGGTGAACGGCTCCCCGGCCAGGCGCGGGATCTCCCGCTCCCCCGCGATCCCGCCCAGCCGTTTCGCCGCCCGCGCGAGCAGACCCACCGAGGCGCCCGCGTTGACCAGCGCCGCCGACCTGGTACGCGCCACCCAGCCCAGCCACAGCGGCAGCCGTCCCATCGCGTAGTGGGCGGCGGGGCGGCGGCGGCCGGCGTAGTGGTGGTGGAGGAACTCCGCCTTGTAGGTGGCCATGTCGACCTCGACCGGGCAGTCCGAACGGCAGCCCTTGCAGGACAGGCACAGGTCCAGCGCGTCCCGTACCTCCGTGGACCGCCAGCCGTCGGTCACCAGCTCGCCGGCGAGCATCTCGTGCAGCAGCCGGGCGCGCCCGCGCGTGGAGTGCTCCTCCCGGCCCGTCGCCCGGAACGACGGGCACATCACCGCCGGTCCCGACGCCGACTCCGTACGGCACTTGGCGACGCCCACGCAGCGGCGGACCGCCGCGGAGAAGTCGCCGCCGTCGGCGGGGTAGCCGAAGGCGACGTCCACCGGTTCGCGCGGCAGGACGGCGAAGCGGAGGTTCGCGTCCAGGGGCTCGGGGCGCACCAGCATCCCCGGGTTGAGCAGGTCGTCCGGGTCCCAGACGCCCTTGACGCGCTCGAAGAGGGCCACCGTCTCCGGGCCGTACATGCGCGGCAGCAGCTCCGCGCGCGCCTGCCCGTCGCCGTGTTCGCCGGACAGCGATCCGCCGTGGGCCACGACCAGGTCGGCGAGTTCCCCGGAGAAGGTCCGGAAGCGGGCGATGCCCGGTTCCGTCAGCAGGTCGAAGTCGATGCGGACGTGGATGCAGCCGTCCCCGAAGTGCCCGTACGGCGCTCCGCGCAGCCCGTGGGCGGCCAGCAGCCCACGGAAGTCCCGCAGGTACGCGCCGAGCCGGGCGGGCGGCACCGCGCAGTCCTCCCAGCCGGGCCAGGCCTCCGTCCCGTCCGGCATCCGGGTCGCCGTGCCGCTCGCGTCCTCCCGGATGCGCCACAGGGCGCGCTGCCGGGCCGGGTCGGTCACCACCAGGGAGTCCACGACGTCCGCCGCGCGGACGATCGCGTCCGCACGCGCGCGTGCCTCTTCCTCCGTGTCCCCGCCCGTCTCGACGAACAGCCAGGCACCACCGCGCGGAAGGTCCACCGAGGACGGCACCAGGTCCGCCGCCATGCCCTCCACGGTCAGCGGCTCGTGCTCCAGCAGCCCGGCCGCGGCCTCGGCGGCGCCGCTCTCGTCGGCGTACGCCAGCACGGCGAGCGCACGCGCGCGGGGGGCGCGCACCA
This sequence comes from Streptomyces sp. NPDC050388, assembly GCF_040655635.1. NCBI lineage: Bacteria > Bacillati > Actinomycetota > Actinomycetes > Kitasatosporales > Streptomycetaceae > Streptomyces > Streptomyces sp. NPDC050388. The sequence goes on along the minus strand of NZ_JBFAKH010000007.1, from coordinate 123,452 downwards.
GCTCCACGACCGCCTCCGTCAGCACGCCCAGCGTGCCCTCGGAGCCGCAGAAGGAGCGGGCGACGTCGGCGCCCTTCTCGGGCAGCAGGGCGTCCAGGGCGTATCCGGAGATGCGGCGGGGCAGCTCGGGGAAGCCGGTGCGCAGCCGGGCGAGTTCGCCGTCCACCAGCTCCCGCAGACCCGCCGGGGCCCCGGCCCACCCCCGTCCGGGTCGCAGCCGCTCCCCGCGCGGGGTGACGACCGACAGTTCCCGCACGTTGTCCGCCGTCGTCCCCCAGGCGACCGAGTGGGAGCCGCAGGAGTTGTTGCCGATCATGCCGCCGAGGGTGCAGCGGCTGTGCGTGGAGGGGTCCGGGCCGAAGCGCAGTCCGTGCGGGGCGGCGGCCTCCTGGAGCCGGTCGAGGACGAGGCCGGGCTGGACGACGGCCGTGCGGGTCCCCGGGTCGAGGGAGAGCAGCCGGTTCATGTGCCGGGTGAGGTCGAGCACCACACCGGTGCCGGTCGCCTGGCCCGCGATCGACGTGCCGCCGCCGCGCGGCACCACGGGGACGCCGTGCTCCCTGCAGACGGCGAGGGCCGCCGCCACGTCGTCGGCGTCCCGCGGCGACACCACGCCCAGCGGCACCCGGCGGTAGTTGGAGGCGTCCATGGTGGTCAGCGCCCGCGCGGTGACGCCGAAGTCCACCTCACCGCGCACGTCCGCGCGCAGCCCGGCCCGCAGTTCCCGGAGATCCGTCATATCCCCCAGGATGCCCCCGGGGCGAGCGGAGCGCCGGTGCCGGCTCGCACCCCGCGCGGTGCACGGGGCGGGACCGCCGGGGGCCCGACTCCCTCAGGAGTGGCTCAAATACCAGGAACGAGAACGGAATCCTCCCAACCAGATCACTAACTTGCATATAGTGACCGCGAGTTGCGCGCAGTTGTCGGCCCTCGTTCCAGAAGCGACCCCGGAACCGGGCCCGGCGACCCCATGGACCACTCGAGGGCCGCGCGGACCACATGTGCAGACGACACGTGCAGACCACACGTGCAGACGAGACGACACGGGCAGACGACGGCGTATGCCCCGCGGACCCGACCGAGGACTCGACCGAGGACCCTGATTGATGACCTCCCCCCTGCTCCCCGGCGACCGCCCCACCCCCCGCAGCCTGCTGCCCGTCCCCCTGCTCACCGCGACGCTCTCCGCGGTCGGGGTCGTCGTCGCGGTGCTCCTGGGACCGGCCTCCGCGCGCGGCGCCCTCACGGCGGCCGGAGTGATCGCCGCCCTGCTGCTGTGCGCGGCCGTCACCTGGGCCACCCACGCCGCCCTGACGGCGCGGGCGCTCCGCGGGCGGCTGGAGGAGGTCGGCCAGGACGTCGGCCGGCTGCTCCAGGAGCGCGCCCGGCAGGCGGAGGAGGCCCGCCGCCAGCACGAGCGGCTGACCGGCGAACTCACCCGGGAGCGGGCCCGGTTGTCGGCCGACCTGGACCAGGAGCGGGCCCGCCTCGCGAAGTCCGTGGCCGCGGAGCGCGAGCGCCTCAGCGATCAACACGCCACCGCCACGGCCCGGTTGACGCAGGAGCACACCGCCGAGCGGGCGCGGCTCGCGGAGGAGCACGCCACCGAACTCACCCGGCTGAGGGACGACCACGCCGCCGAACTCTCCCGGCTCGCCGACGGGCACGCCGGGGAACTGCGCCGGCGCGCCGGGGAACACGACGCCCACACCGCCGAACTGGTCCGGCAGCACACCGACGAGCGCGACCGGCTCGAGGCGGAACTCAAGCGGCTCGGCGAGGAGCGGGCGCGGCTGTCACAGGACCGGGACCGGCACATCGGGGAGAACGCGCGGCTGGCCGTCCGGCTGCGCGAGGCCGACGGCGCCCGCGCCGCCGCGCTGTCCGCGACGGCCAACGCGGCCGGCCGGATGCAGGCCCTGTCCACCGGCATGCTCGCGGACCTGCGCGCGATGGAGGACAAGCACCACGACGAGGAGGTCCTCGCCGACCTCCTCCACCTCGACCACCGCACCGCGCAGGCGGGCAGGCTCGCCGACTCCGTCGCCGTCCTCACCGGCGCCCGCTCCGGCCGCCGCTGGGCCCGGCCGATCCGCATGGAGTCGATCCTGCGCGGTGCCATGGGCAGGATCAGCGGCTACCGGCGCGTCCGCGTCCACTCCGCCGCCGACACCGCCGTCGCCGGGCACGCCGCCGAGGGCGTGATGCACGCGCTCGCCGAACTCCTCGACAACGCGGCCAACTTCTCGCCGCCGACCGCTGAGGTCCACGTCTACGTGGAGGAGGTGCCGGCCGGCGTCATCGTCTCCGTCGAGGACAGCGGGCTCGTCATGGGCGAGGCCCAGCTGCGGCGTGCCGAGCGTGCCGTCTCCGGCGAGACCAGCGGGCTCGGCGGCCTCACCGGCACCCGGCTCGGACTCGCCGTGGTGGGCCGGCTGGCCCGGCGCTACGGCCTCCGGGTCTCCTACCGGCCCTCGGCCCGCGGCGGCACGGGCGTGCTGATGCTCGTACCGCAGGACATCCTCGTATCGCCGGACGCGCCCCACACCCCGCCCACCGGCACCCCCGCCCCGACGGGCCCCCGCACCGGAGCGCACACCCGGCCCGCGCGGCCCGCACGCTCCGAGGCAAAGGCACCGGCGGACACGGCGCCCGGGCCGTCCGCGCCGGGCCTCCCCCAGCGCACCGGCACCCGCCCGGCCGAGGCACCGGCCGTCCACCCCGCCGACGCCACGGCCCCGCCGGAAACGGGCCCCGCGGCCACGTCGGCGACCGCGTCGGCCGGCCACTCGTACGCGGCACACCGCGCCGGAGCCGACCTCGACCCCGACCCGGTGCCCACCCACGGGTCCCCGGACCGGCCCACGGACCCGAGCCCGAACACAGGCACGGACGCATCCGCACCGGACGCGCCCCCGCTCGGCCTCCCGCGCCGCCGCCGCGGCCGCACCCTCGCCGAGGCCGAGCACACCCGAAGCGCCGGGACCCGCGCCACCACCCCGCGCCCCGCGGCGCCCACCGCCGAGGAGACGAGGGCCCGCACGGCCCGCTTCAGCAGCTTCCGCCAGGCCGTCCGCGCCACCGCCCCGGACGACGCGGAACCCTGCACGGAAGCAGCACCCTGCACAGAAACGGACACAGGCACAGGCACAAGCACAGGCACAGGTACGAGCACGGACACCGGCGCAAGCACCGCCCCCCTCGACACACCCACCCCGACCCCCACCCCCGTAACCCCGGAAGGCGACACCACCTCATGACCGGCACGACGACCGCCGACGAGAAGCTCACCTGGCTGATAGAAGGCCTGCTGGAGCGCACGCCGGGCGCGCGGCACGCGCTCGTGCTGTCCAGGGACGGCCTGAAACTGTGCCGCACCCCCGAGCTCTCCGCCGACCAGGCCGACCAGCTCGCCGCGATCGCCGCGGGCATCCAGTCCCTGTCGCACGGCGCGTCCGTGGAGTTCGGCGACGGCAGCGGAGGCGTCAGGTCGGCGATGACCGAGTTCTACGGCGGCGTGCTGTTCATCGTGGAGGCCGGCCAGGGCGCGCACCTGGCCGTCATCACCGATGAGGACGCCGACGCCGGGCTCATCGGGCACAACATGAGCGAGCTGGTGGAGCAGCTCGGGGAGCACCTGACCGCGCCGCCGCGCACCTCATGAGCAGGCCGGGCAGGGACGACGCCCCCGACCGCCTCTACACCGTCACCGGCGGCCGCAGCCGGTCCGGGGCCGACACCCCCTTCGACCTGGTGACCCTGGTCGTCGCCGAATGCGATCCGGTGCCGGGCATGCAGTCCGAGCACGCCGCGATCCTGCGGCTGACCGAACGGCCCACGGCGGTCGTGGAGATCGCGGCCGAGCTGAAGCTGCCGGTGAGCATCACCCGCATCCTGCTCGCCGACCTCCAGGCGGCGGGGCGCGTCAGCGCCCGCCACCCCCGCCAGGCCGCCGTACCCGACCCCGACATCCTGGAGCAGGTGCTCGTTGGACTCCGCAACCTCTGAGACGCGTACGCCGCTGGGCGCGTCGGCCGACAACGGCCTCAAGATCGTGGTCGTGGGCGGCTTCGGCGCCGGCAAGACGACGATGGTCCGCTCGGTGAGCGAGATACGTCCCCTCAACACCGAGGAGACGATGACCCGGGCCGGGGAGGCCGTCGACGACACCAGCGGGGTGAGCGGCAAGACCGCGACCACCGTCGCCTTCGACTTCGGCCGCATCACCCTGGACCGGCGCAATGTGCTGTACCTGTTCGGGGCGCCCGGCCAGGAACGCTTCTGGTTCCTGTGGGACCGGCTGTTCTCCGGCACCCTGGGCGCGGTCGTCCTGGTCGACACCCGGCGCATCGACGAATCCTGGTACGCCATCGACCGGCTGGAGAAGCACGGCACGCCGTTCATCGTGGCCTGCAACGACTTCGGCGGCCCCGCCTTCGCCCCGGAGCAGATCCGCGAGGCCCTCGACCTCGATCCGCACGTCCCGCTGGTCACCTGCGACGCGCGGTCCCGGGAGTCCAGCAAGCTGGTGCTGATCACACTGGTGGAGCACATCCAGGCCCGCTACGCCGACCCGGCCCGAGCCCCCCGTCAGGAGCTGGTGTGAGCCCCACCCCCGCGTCCCCGGCCGCCGCCCCCGTCGCCCTCAGCGGGCCCCTGCTCCAGGACGACCCCGCCGGGGTGTACCGGGAGATGCGGCGCGACCACGGCAGTGTGGTCCCGGTGCTGCTCGACGGCGACGTACCGGCCTGGCTGGTGCTCGGCTACCGCGAGCTGCACCAGATCACCGGCGACCCGGTGCTGTTCAGCCGCGACTCCGACCTGTGGAGCCAGTGGGAGAACATCCCCGACGACTGGCCTCTGTTGCCGATGATCGGCCGCAAGCAGCCCTCCATCCTCTACACCGTCGGCGAGCGGCACCGCGAGCGGGCCGGGATGATGATCCACGCGCTGGAGGCGGTGGACCCGTTCGAACTGCGCCGCTACGCCGAGAAGTTCGCCGACGAGCTGATCGACGGCATCTGCCCCGAGGGCACCGCCGACATCATCGGCGAGTTCGCGATGCTGCTGCCGGTACGCGTACTGGCCCGGCTCTACGGCTTCTCCGACGAGCAGGGACCGGCCCTGGTCACCGCCCTCAACGACATGATCGACGGGCGGGAGCGGGCGCTGGCGGGCCAGGCCCACCTGTTCACGTCGATGACCGAACTGGTGGCCGCCCGCAGGGACGAGCCCGCCGAGGACGTGGCGTCGCGGATGCTCGCCGACACCTCCGGGTTCACCGACGAGGAGATCGTCCAGGACCTGATGGTGATGATGGCGGCCGGGCACCAGCCGACCGCCGACTGGATCGGCAACTCCCTGCACCTGATGCTGACGGACAACCGGTTCGCCGCGTCCCTGTTCGGCGGCCGCAACAGCGTCGCCGAGGCGATGAACGAGGTGCTGTGGGAGGACACCCCCACCCAGAACGTGGCCGGCCGCTGGGCCTCCCGCGACACCCAGCTGGGCGGTCGCCGCATCCGCGCCGGTGACATGCTGCTCCTCGGCCTCCAGGGCGCCAACTCCGATCCCCAGGTGCGCACCGACGGCTCCGCCCTGACCGGCGGGAACGGCGCGCACTTCTCCTTCGGCCACGGGGAGCACCGGTGCCCGTTCCCGGCGCAGGAGATCGCCGAGGTGATCGCGCGGACCGGCATCGAGGTCGTCCTGGACCGGCTGCCGGACATCGACCTCGCGGTGCCGGCCGCGTCCCTGACCCGCCGCCCGTCGCCGTGGCTGCGCGGGCTGTCCGAACTTCCGGTCACGTTCACCCCGACTCCCGCCCTTGGAGGCAGAATCAGATGACGGCTGCTGGTACGGACTCTCCCACCACCACGAACACCGGCCGGACCCCCATCCACCTCGACCCGTTCGTCTCCGACCTGAAGTCGGAGAGCGCGGCACTGCGGGCCGCCGGGCCCCTCGCACGCGTGGTGCTGCCGGGCGACGTACCGGTGTGGGCGGTCACGCACCACGCCGAGGCGAAGAAACTGCTCACCGACCCCCGGGTGGTGAAGGACATCAACGTCTGGGGCGCCTGGCAGCGCGGCGAGATCGCCCCCGACTGGCCGCTGATCGGACTCGCCAACCCGCCCCGCTCCATGCTCACCGTGGACGGCGCCGACCACCGCCGCCTGCGCACGCTGGTCGCGCAGGCGCTCACGCCCCGCCGGGTGGAGCGGATGCGGGAGCGGATCACGGAACTGACCGAGGGCCTGCTGGACCAGGTGGCCGCGGAGCCGGGTGACACGGTCGACCTGAAGGCCCTGTTCGCCTACCCGCTGCCGATGTACGTGGTCGCCGACCTGATGGGGCTCGCCGAGGAGCGGCTGCCGCGGCTGAAGGAGCTGTTCGAGAAGTTCTTCTCGACGCAGACCCCGCCCCAGGAGGTCATCGCGACGCTGACCGAACTGGCCGGGATCATGGCCGAGACGGTCGCGAGCAAGCGGGAGAACCCCGGCGACGACCTGACGTCCGCGCTCATCCAGGCGTCCGAGGACGGCAACCGGCTCACCGACCAGGAGATCGTCTCCACGCTCCAGCTGATGATCGCGGCCGGTCACGAGACGACGATCTCGCTCATCGTCAACGCGGTGGTCAACCTCTCCCTCCACCCCGAGCAGCGCGAACTGGTGCTGTCCGGCAAGGCGGACTGGTCGGCGGTGATCGAGGAGACCCTGCGGTACTCCACGCCCACCTCCCACGTCCTGATCCGGTTCGCCACCGAGGACGTACCGGTCGGTGACAAGGTCCTGCCCGCCGGGGAGGCGCTGATCGTGTCGTACGCCGCGATCGGCCGGGACGAGCAGGCGCACGGCCCCACCGCCGGCGCCTTCGACATCACCCGTGAGACCACCAACCGGCACATCTCCTTCGGGCACGGCCCGCACGTGTGCCCCGGTGCGGCCCTCTCCCGCCTGGAGGCGGGCGTCGCCCTGCCGGCCCTGTACGCGCGCTTCCCGAAGCTGGACCTGGCGGTCCCGGCGACCGAACTCCGCAACAAGCCGGTCGTCACCCAGAACGACCTGTACGAACTGCCGGTGACACTCGGCGGCTGACCTTTCCGCGCCGGCCTTCGGGGCGACTTCCGGAGCGGCGGGACGGGGAATCGCCCCCCGTCCCGCCGCCCCACCGCCCTGCCCCGGCCCTCCCCTCCCCCACCGGCTGGTTCGTGTCTCAGCCGACGGACGAGATTGCACCCGGGTTTCCCGGAGCCGCTAGGCTCCTTTCGTGGCTGAGATCCGGATTCCTGCTGACATCAAGCCCGCCGACGGTCGTTTCGGCGCGGGCCCCTCCAAGGTGCGGACGGAAGCGCTGGACGCGCTGGCCGCGACCGGCACGTCCCTGCTGGGCACCTCCCACCGCCAGGCCCCGGTGAAGAACCTGGTCGGCGAAGTGCGCGAGGGCATCCGTGACCTGTTCCAGCTCCCCGAGGGCTACGAGGTCGTCCTCGGCAACGGCGGCTCCACCGCGTTCTGGGACATCGCGACCCACGGCCTGATCGAGAACAGGTCGCAGCACCTCACCTTCGGCGAGTTCAGCTCCAAGTTCGCCAAGGCGGCCAAGCTCGCCCCCTGGCTGGCCGAGCCGGACGTCGTCTCCGCCGACCCGGGCACGCACCCCGAGCCGGTCGCCGCGGCGGGCGTGGACGTCTACGCCTTCACCCACAACGAGACCTCCACCGGTGTCGCCATGCCCATCAAGCGGGTGTCCGGGGCCGACGAGGGCTCCCTGGTCCTCGTGGACGCGACGAGCGGCGCCGGCGGCCTGCCCGTCGACATCGCCGAGACGGACGTCTACTACTTCGCCCCGCAGAAGTCCTTCGCCTCCGAGGGCGGCCTGTGGATCGGCGTCTTCTCCCCGGCCGCCATCGAGCGCGCCGAGCGCGTCCACGCGTCCGGCCGCCACATCCCGGAGTTCTTCTCGCTGCCCACGGCGATCGACAACTCCCGCAAGAACCAGACGTACAACACCCCGGCCCTGTCCACCCTCTTCCTCCTCAACGAGCAGCTGAAGTGGATCAACGGCCAGGGCGGCCTGGACTGGGCGGTCCGCCGCACCGCCACCTCGGCCCGCACGCTGTACGGCTGGGCGGAGGACGTGAAGTTCGCGAACCCGTTCGTCACCGACCCGGCCAAGCGCTCCCAGGTCATCGGCACCATCGACTTCACCGACGAGGTCGACGCCGCCGCGGTCGCCAAGGTGCTGCGCGCCAACGGCATCGTCGACACCGAGCCCTACCGCAAGCTCGGCCGCAACCAGCTCCGCGTCGCCATGTTCCCGGCCATCGACCCGGCGGACGTCGAGGCCCTGACGAAGTGCGTCGACTACGTCATCGAGCAGCTCTGACCGCTCCCCCGCACGACGCCGAAGGGCGCCCGACGGACCACCGCCGGGCGCCCTTCGTGTACGCGCTGCCCACGCGAACTGGTCGAGGAAAGCCTGCGGGCCCTCGCGTGAGACGGTGAGCAGGGGGCCGCCATGCTGCTTGTCGTTGCTCCCGTCCGCCTTCCTGGCAGACCGACGACGTGGTACGGCCGTACGTACTCCGGCCGTGACTGATGGGCGCGCGCGTCGAGGTGTCGCGCATGCGTCGCTGAGCGGGCGGGGGGTCACCATGTGTGCCTGCTCACCTGCCGTTGCGTCGGGCCCTCTGACGCCGTCCGTTCAACGCTCCGGCTTCGGAGCGGTCTCGGGCCGTAGGAAGCGGTGGAGGATCAGGCGCAGGGTGGGGAGCTGGGCGGCCGGGTTGAAGGACGGGTCGGTGGCGGCGCTGGTGTAGAGGGCGGCGATGAGCGCCATGACCCATGCCGCGGTGCCCTCCGGGTCCAGAGCGGGGTCGATCTGGCCTGCCGCGGCCGCGTTCCGCAGCAGGGTGATGACGGTGGACTGCTCCTCGTCGTTGTCGCGGCTCAGCAGCGCTTCGAGCTCGGGGTCGCGGTAAGCCTGGACCATCGCCTCCATGACGAGGGCGGGGACCAGCGGCTCCATGGCGGGGGCGGCGAGAAGGTCCACGGTGTCGAGGAGGGCGGTCCACGGGTCGTCGGCGGTGCGGGCGGCGGCGAGACGCTCGGCCTTGGTGACGCCGTCGTCCTCGTCGTCCTCGAAGACGGCGTGGAAGATCGCGCGCTTGTTGGGGAAGTAGTGGAACAGGTTGCCCGCGCTCATGCCGGTGGCCTTGCAGATCTCCGCCGTGGTGGTGCGCTCGAAGCCTTTGGCGGCGAAGAGCTCGGCCGCGGCGTTGATGATGTGCCGGCGCCGCGCCTGGCGCCTGGCCGGGTCGACTGTCCTCATCAGGGCCTCTTTTCGGTCGACTCTCGACTCCGGTCTCGGACGGATATTAATAGACCGAGCGCTCGGTCTATTATGACGCGACGCGAAAGGCCAGGGGGGACATGAACATGCGCAAGGGAACCGGGCGAGAGTCGCAGGGGAGTCGGCTCACCGTGCTCCGACAGTCACCTTTGAGCACCGTGTGCGTTTACGTTGCCTTCGTACTGGTGGGAGCGGGCGTCGGATGGCTCGTCGACGTCCTGGCCGACTGGCTGGTGACACTGCCCTGGGCGCCGCTGCAGGGACCGGCCGAGCTGGTCGCGTCCCTCCCCGCTCCGGCGCTGTCCGCCGCGGGTGCGGTGGCGGGGCTGGTTCTCGGACTGGTCGCCCAGTACGAGCAGTTGGTGGTTCGCCTGTCGGACGAGCGCGTTGCGCTCACCCGGAAGGGACGGGAACAGGAGTTCCCGCGCGACGCCGTCGCCACGGTGTTCCGGGACGGCAAGCAACTCGTCCTGCTCGGTCAGGACGGTGGCGAACTCACCCGGCAGGAGTGCGACCTGGACACCGGTCGCGTTGCCGACGCCTTCACCGAGCACGGCTATGCGTGGGCGGACGTCGATCCGCACCAGGACGAGTTCCGCCGCTGGGTCCCGGGTGCTCCCGGACTCCCGGAGGGCGCGAACGCCATTCTCAAAGCCCGCCAGGAGTCGTTGGAGAAGAAGGGCTCCTCCGACGACGACGTTCGGGATCTCCGCGAGGAACTGGCCCGTCTCGGCGTCGTGGTGCGGGACGAGAAGCGACGTCAGCACTGGAGGACCTTCCACAAGGCAGATCCGGCCGTGGAATGAAGGGCGGTGGGGCCGTTGAGGCCGTGCCCCTCGGTGAGGCCGACACCGCTGTCATCGTGTGTGACCCTCAGTTCTCGCGCGAGACGCAGCGCGACAACCGGCACGCACCGCCCTCGTCGCCTCCGCCGCCCAGCGCATCGGATGGGGCGGGGACGTGTCACTGGGGTTCCGCCTCGAACGTCCCCCCTTCCTTTCCCTGGGCCTGATGACCTGCCTCCCGGGCCACAGACACCTGGAACTCCGGTGCCCCTGGCATAGCCGGGGAGGAACCGAGGGCATCGTCGGCCCGGCGCGGGAGATGTCCAAAAACGCAGAAACCCCCGGCATACCGGGGACCCACGAGAGCAAGATCCTTTGGGTGCCCTCCCCGGATCACATAAGACCTTGCCCAGCCAATGTCGCACCCCTCAAGCCGGACAGCGAGCCGCCCGGGGCCCGACGCTGCGTACAGCCACACTGCGCCGGGCCCCTGAACGCGCGTCGCTTACGCCGTCGCCGTGCAGGTCACGCTCGGTACGCCCCCTCCGCCGGGGACCCCGCCGAAGCCGAAGCTCGTCGAACCGCCTGCCGGGACCGTGCCGTTGTGGGGGCGTTGGTCGCGGTGACGGTCGGGCCGGACTGGGTGTGCGAGGCGTTCCACCTCTCTTGCCGGGCAGGGTGCCCGGTGCTTCAGGGCCGGGGTGAATGCCCGTTCCCGCGGAGCGGGGCAGGAGGAGCCGCATCGGTTTCGGGGCGATGTGGCGTCCCGGAAGAGGACGGTGGAGGGCTTGGTCATGGGAGGGGTGTGATGGTGCGTGGCTGGGAGCGGGGTGGTGGGGTCGGTCGCTCGTTCGGGTGAGCCTGGTGGGATGTGAAGAGATGGGCAGGCGGCGGGGCTAGGTTGGGCGGCATGTCACGGTTCCGGATGTATCCCACGGCCGCGCAGACGGAGCGGATGCTGCTGCACTGTGCGCACGCCCGGTACGTGTGGAACCTGGCCGTCGAGCAGCACGCGCACTGGCGGCCGGGGCGCAGGTCCGCTCCTGGATTTGCCGAGCAGTGCCGTCAGCTCACCGAGGCCCGGCGGGAGAGTGCCTGGCTGCGGGCCGGGAACGCGGACGTGCAGCAGCAGGCGCTGCAGGACTTCGCCAGGGCCAAGAACGCCCGGTTCGCTTCCGGGTTCGGTGAGCCGACCTGGCGCAGGAAGCACCGGCATGAGGGCTTCCGGGTGATCGGCACCGACCGGGTCCCGGAGTACGAGCCGGACGGTTCGCCGAAGCTGAACACCACGGGCAGGCAGGTGATGGGCCGCTCGGTGGTGGTGCAGAAACTCAACCGACGGTGGGCCCGGGTGAAGGTGCCGGGCTGCGGCTGGGTCCGCTTCCGCCTTACCCGCGCCGGGCTGCCGGTGGCGAAGACCTTCCGGGTCACCTTCCGCAACCAGCAGTGGCACATCGCCTTCGCGGTCGTCCCCGACCCCATCGATGCGCCCGGCACGAGGGAGGTCATCGGCATCGACCGGGGTGTGACGATCACCGCTGCTCTGTCCGACGGGCGGAGGCTGAACTGCCCGCAGCTCACGGTCAGGGAGCGGGCCCGGGTCCGCAAGCACCAGCGCCGTGCGGCCCGCGCTCCCAGGGGCAGCGAGGCCAAGGCCGCCGAGTACGCGAAGGTGGCCAGGATCAAGGCAAGGGAGGCGGACCGGCGCAAGGACTGGTGCGAGAAGACCTCCACCATGCTCGCCCGCACCTGCCGCCTGATCCGGTTCGAGAAGCTGAACATCACCACCATGACCCGCTCGGCGAAGGGGACCGTCGAGCAGCCTGGCACCCGGGTGCGGCAGAAGGCCGGGCTGAACCGGGCGATCCTCGCCCAGGGCTGGGGCCTGCTGCGCCGCCGGACCGGGGAGAAGGCCCCGGGCCGGGTGGAGGACGTCCCCGCCCCCTACACTTCGCTGCGGTGCAGTACCTGCGGCTGGATCGCGAAGGACTCGCGCAAGAGCCAAGCCGAGTTCGTCTGCGTCTCCTGCGGGTTCGGCTGTAACGCGGACGAGAACGCAGCAGTCAACGTCGCGGCAGGACAGGGCGGGATCCCCCGCCCCCGGCGCACAGCCGGTGCCGGAGGGGTGACAGCGGCCACCGGCCGCTCGAGCGCCCGTGAACCTCGACCCACCCGGGTTGGAATCCCCCTCCTTTGAGGAGGGGGAGGATGTCAATACGAGGTACGGAGGGCGCCCACGGACGGCGCCGCGTGACCGCCCGCCGGTTCAGTCCCTCCGGCGCCGGCGTCCCAGCCCGAACAGGACCGCGCAGACGACGGCCACGGCGGCCACGGCACCGATCGTGAGGCCGTCACCGGAACCGGCACCGCCCCCCGAGCCCTCGTCCCCCGCCTGCGAGCCCCCACCCGAAGAACCCGAGGCGCCCGACGAGGACGCCGGCCCGGAGCCGCCACCGCCGGGCGCTTCCCGGGCCTCGACCGGGCTCTGCGCGCCCTCGCTCCCGTACATCAGCCGGGAGCCGTCGGCGGAGTAGCTGACGGACTCGCCCTGCCCCTGGAGCGGCACGCTGAGCCGCCCCTTGCGCTCGAGCTTCCCGTCCCGGGCGTCGTCCCACGCGTAGTGGATCCCGCCGAAGTACCCGCGCACGGCGAGCTGCCGGCCGTCCGGGGAGAACGCGGCGTCGGTGGCCCACAGCTCGACGGGCGCGACGGGCTCGAAGACGTTGCTGCCCGAGGCGGAGAGTTCGGCCGGCCCCTCGTACAGGTGCCCGCCCTCCTCCTTCTTGTCGACGATGTAGACGCGTCCGGTCCTCGGGTGCACGACGAGGGACTCGGCGTCGCGGGGCCCGTCGGAGTACTTCACGACGTACTGCGTGGCCCGCACGGTCTGGTCCCGCAGCTCCTTCGGCTCGGGCAGCTCGTAGATCCACACATACGGCCAGGTGCCGCCGAGGTTGTCGCCGATGTCCCCGACGAAGATCCGGTTGCCCGGACCGATGGAGATCGCCTCGACGTCCCGGGGCTCGCCGATGCCGGTGAGGGTGAGCCGGGCGACGGTGTCACCGGTGGCGCTGTCGACGGCGTAGAGGTAGGGGCCGTCGTCGCTGTCGTTGTGGGTCCAGTAGACGCCCGGGTGGAGGCGGGAGGCGGCGAGACCGCTGGACTCGGTGATGCGCGGGTCCTTGATCGTGAACCCCTCGTCGCCGTCGGCTGCGGAGGCGGGCACGGCGGGGGCGGTGAGCGCGGCGGTCGCCCCGAGGAGGAGGGCCGCGGCGAGCAGGGCGAAGGGTCGGCGCATGGCCCAAGACTGCCATCCCGCGGCCGACTTGACGGCAGGTGGTCGGTCTCACATCGCGGCGGCCGGGCCGATCGACGATGATGACCGGGTGCTCAGGTTCATGCCCGTCGGCGACTCGATGACCATCGGGAGCGCGGGTGAACACACCTGGCGCTACCGCCTGTGGCAGCACCTGTGCACGGAGTACGGCGGCCCCTTCACCTTCGTCGGCCCGCGCGAGACGCTGCACGACCAGGCGACGGACGCCCCCACCTCGTACGCCTACGCCGAGCCCGACTTCCCCCGGGCCCACCTGGCCGGCTGGGGCGAGGGCTGGCAGCACATGGCGCCGCTGATCGGCGAGACCGTCCGCTCCCAGCGCGCCGACGTGCTCCTGGTCTCCCTGGGCCTGATAGACCTCGGCTTCTACACGAACGCCGAGCAGACCGCGGACAACGTCCGCGCCTTCGTCGCCGGGGCGCGGGCGGCCAACCCGCGCATCCGCATGGCCGTGCTGCCCGTGATCCCCAACATCCGCGCGGAGGCCGACCCGTCCTTCGCCACCGAGGTCACCCGCTTCAACGAGCTCCTCGCGAAGACGGCCGCCGACCTCGACACCCCGGGCTCCCCGTTCCTCCTGGCCGCCGTCCCGCCGTCGTACGACATCCACACCGACACCTACGACGGCACCCACCCCAACGCGACCGGCGAACACAGGATCGCGGAGGCCTTCGCGGAGGCGATGTACGAGGGCTGGGAGCTGGGCGGGCCCTACTCCGCGTCCTGCACGCCGTAACCGGCGACGGCGCTGCGGCGGCATATGCGCCTCTCCCCGTGTCCCGGTCACCGTGCGTATCGTTGTACCGCACGGCTGTGCTCGTCCATGGGGGCAGCCGGGGAGGATGCCACGATGACCGTCGTAGACGACAGGATCGCCATGGCCGACGCCAACACGCAGCGCTTGGACGAGTGGTTCGAGCGGCTGGAGCGGATGCCCGTCCCCGAAGGATTCAGGGTCGAGATCGTCGGGGGCAACGTCTACATGACACCGCAGCGGGACACCCATTGGGGGATCATCCGTCGGATCGTACGGGCCGTCGAGGACAGGTTCGGGATGGACGTGCCGGTGTTCTCGGACGTCCGCATCGACTTCCCCGGCCACGAGAACGGCCTCTGCCCCGACGTGGCCGTGCTGCGCGCCTCCGCCGAGAAGGACGACGAAGGCCGCTGGCGCCATGAGGACGTCGAGTTCGTCTTCGAAGTCATCTCCGAGGGCACCGCCGCCAACGACTACGGCCCGAAGAAGACCGCCTACGCGACCGCCGAGGTCCCGCTCTACGTCATCGCCGACCCCTACCAGGGCCTCTGCTACGTCTACACCGACCCCAAGAACGGCGACTACGTCACCAGGACGCGGGTGGACTTCGGCGACGACATCGATCTGACGGGCACCGTGGCCGACCTGACCATGAGGACCAGCGGCTTCCCCCGGGACCGGCCTCCCCTTGCATAGAGCGCGCTCCAAGACGTTGGCTTGGTGCTCATGGAGTACACGCAGCTCGGACGCACGGGACTCAAGGTCGGCCGACTCGTCCTCGGGACGATGAACTTCGGTCCGCAGACCGACGAGGCCGACAGTCACGCCATCATGGACGCGGCGCTGGACGCCGGCATCAATCTCTTCGACACCGCCAACGTGTACGGCTGGGGCGAGAACAAGGGCCGTACCGAGACCATCATCGGCAACTGGTTCGCCAAGGGCGGCGAGCGGCGCGACAAGGTCGTGCTCGCCACCAAGGTGTACGGGAACATGGGCGCCGACGGCGAGGCGTGGCCCAACCACGACAAGCTCTCCGCGGTGAACATCCGCCGGGCCGTCGACGCCTCCCTCAAGCGGCTGCAGACCGACTACATCGACCTCTACCAGTTCCACCACATCGACCGGTCGACGCCGTTCGAGGAGATCTGGCAGGCGATCGACGTCCTGGTCCAGCAGGGCAAGATCCTCTACGTGGGATCGTCCAACTTCCCCGGCTACAAGATCGCCCAGGCCAACGAGATCGCCGCCCGGCGCGGGTCGTACGGCCTGGTGAGCGAGCAGTGCCTGTACAACCTCGCCGAGCGCCGCGCCGAGATGGAGGTCATCCCGGCCGCGCAGGACTACGGGCTCGGGGTCATCCCCTGGTCGCCGCTGCACGGCGGCCTGCTGGGCGGGGTCATCAAGAAGGAGGTCCAGGGCGGGCGCCGCGCGTCCGGACGGGCCGCCGAGACGCTCGCCGACCCCACCGCCCGCGCCCAGATCCAGGCGTACGAGGACCTGCTCGACAAGCACGGCGTCGAGCCCGGCGAGGCCGCGCTGGCCTGGCTGCTCACCCGGCCCGGGGTGACGGGCCCGATCGTCGGTCCGCGCACCACCGAGCAGCTGGCGTCGGCGCTGCGGGCGGTCGAGCTGAAGCTGAGCGAGGAGCTGCTGACCTCGCTGGACGAGATCTTCCCGGGCCCGGGGCCGTCCCCGGAGGCCTTCGCCTGGTAGGACGCCGCCTTCCCGGCGGGCACGCCGGGATCGCCGGGGGTGCCTGGCGGCGGGGCTAGTATCCGAGCGCCGCCGCCAGGGCCACCACCGCGAACATCAGTACGAGCGCACCGGCCATGATCCGGTTCCGGGTTTTCGGGTCCACGCCTTCGAGCCTAACCGGCCGCCCCGAGTGGCCGGCGCGCGACCACCTCGTAACGCGGCTGCTCGCCCGGCACCCCCGACCTCGGCAGGTTGCTGCGCACCAGTGCCAGCTCGCCCACGGTCCAGGCGCGGCTCCGGAACCGCCCCAGGGCCTCCACGTACGGCCGTACGTCGGCACCGGTCCGGCTGCGGGCCAGGGTCAGGTGGGCCTTGTAGCGGCGGTGCTCCCCCATCGCCACGCCCGCCTTGCGCCCCGCCGCCTCCGTACGGTCGGCGAGCAGGCCCAGGGTGTGCAGGTCACCGTCCGCCCCGGTCCACAGGGTCCGTCCGTGGCCGAACTGACCACCGCCGCACAGCGCCAGCCCGAAGGGCTCGCCCCGGGACGCGGCCCGCTCCAGGCGGGCGGTCAGTTCGGGGACGAGGTCGTCGTCGACCTCACCGTAGAAGGCGAGCGTGAAGTGCCAGCCGGGACGCCCGGTCCAGCGCAGGGCGTCCGCGCCGGGCAGCCGCCGCAGCGCCTCGACCTCGACGGCAAGCTCACGGATCACGTCCTCGGGCGGCACCACGGCGGCGAAGAGTCTCATGCCTCCAGTCTCACCGGGGAACGCGTGTACGCCCACGCGTGTCCTGGTCACCGTGCGTATCGTTGTACTGCGCGGCTGCACCCGTCCGGGGCGCAGCCGTGGAGGAGCGCCACGATGACCGTCCTTGACGACAGGATCGAGATGGCCGACACCGGAGACGAGCTCACGCTCGACGCGATGTTCGAGTGGCTGGAGAAGATGCCCATCCCCGAGGGGTACAAGACCGAGATCATCGGGGGCCACATCTTCGTGACGCCGCAGCGCCGCGCCCACTGGGACATCATCCTGAACATCGTCGAGCAACTACGTGCCAAGTACCCGCGCGAACGTGTGACGTCCGACGTCCGCATGGACTACCCGGGACGTCTCAACGGGCTCGCGCCCGACGTGGTCGGGCTCGCGGAGGGCGCCAAGGAGGACGCTCACGGACGCCGGCGCCACGAGGATGTCGAGTTCATCGCCGAGGTGATCTCCAAGGACACCGCCGGCAACGACTACGGGCCGAAGAAGGACACGTACGCCTCCGTCGGCGTTCCCGTTTACCTGATCGTGGATCCGTACACCGGAGAGTGGCACCTGCACACGTTGCCGAAGGACGGCAGGTACCACGGCACCGTCAGCCTCCCCTTCGGTGAGGAGGTCGACCTGACCGGGACGGTCGTCGGTCTGGTGCTCAAGACCGACGAGTTCCCCCGCGACTGACCGCGGGGGAACTCGTCGGGGCGGTGGGTCCGGCCGTCAGGCCATCGCCGTCAGCTCCCGTTGCCGTTCCCTCGGTACGAACCGCACCTGGGGGTGGCCCCCGGTCCAGCCGACCGTCAGGCGCAGGTTGCCGACGCGGGCCAGGATCAGGCCGATCACGGAGGCGGCGAGGACCGCGACGGCGCCGCCCACCGCGAAGCCGAGTCGGGCGCCGTAGGTGTCGGTGATCCAGCCGACGATCGGGGCGCCGACGGGCGCGCCGCCGAGGAAGACCATCATGTACAGGGCCATGACGCGGCCGCGTACGGCCGGGTCGGTGGACATCTGGATGCTGGTGTTGGTGGTGACGTTGACCGTCATGGCGAACAGGCCGATCGGGATCATGAGCAGGGCGAACAGCCACAGGGTGGGTGCCCCGGCCGCCACGATCTCCAGTCCGCCGAAGGCCAGCGCGGCCAGGATCAGCAGCCGCAGGCGGGCCGTGCCGCGCCGGGCGGCGAGCAGGGCGCCGGCCAGCGAGCCGACCGCCATCAGGGTGTTGAACAGGCTGTAGGCGCCCGCGCCCCCGTGGAAGACGTCGTCGGCGAAGGCCGAGAGGTAGACGGGGAAGTTGAAGGCGAACGTGCCGATGAAACCGACCAGGACGATCGGCCAGACCAGATCGGGCCGGCCCGCGACATAGCGCAGCCCCTCCCGCAGCTGCCCCTTGCCGCGCGGGGACGGCGTGACGGCGTGCAGTTCGCGGGCCCGCATCATCATCAGGCCGGCCAGCGGCGCGATGAAGGACAGGCCGTTGAGGAGGAACGCCCAGCCCGTGCCGACGCCGGTGATCAGCAGGCCCGCGACGGCGGGGCCGACCAGGCGGGCGGACTGGAAGTTCGCGGAGTTCAGGCTGACCGCGTTCTGCAGCTGCCCGGGGCCGACCAGCTCGGCGACGAAGGACTGGCGGGCGGGGTTGTCGACCACCGTCGCCAGACCGGTGACGAAGGCGGCGACGTAGACGTGCCAGACCTCGACCTGTCCGGTGAGGGTGAGGGCGGCGAGCGCCAGCGAGGTGAGGGCCATCGCCGACTGGGTGACGAGCAGCGTGGGGCGCTTGCGCAGGCGGTCCACCAGGACGCCGCCGTACAGACCGAACAGCAGCATCGGCAGGAACTGCAGGGCCGTGGTGATACCGACGGCGGCCGAGGAGGCGGTGAGGGTGAGCACCAGCCAGTCCTGGGCGATGCGCTGCATCCAGGTGCCGATGTTCGAGACGACCTGGCCGATGAAGAACAGGCGGTAGTTCCTGACCCGCAGCGAGGAGAACATCCGGGACGTGCGGATGTTCCGCCCCGGCTTTCCGGGGGCGGGCGGTGTGTCACCGCCGGTGGTGATGTCGTGGGTGTCCGGTCCGGGGGCGGAGTCTGCTCCGGGTCCCGTACTCAAGGTTCGCCTCCTAGCGACGGCTGCTGAGTTCCTAGATGTGCGCGAGCTTCTCCAGCACGGGGGCGGCGGCACGGAGTTTCGCCCATTCGTCCTCGTCGAGTTCCTCGGCGAGGGTGGCCAGGAAGACGTTCCGCCTGCGTCGGCTCTCGGCGAGCATCGCCTCGGCCTGTTCGGTCTGCGTCACGACCTTCTGCCGCCGGTCGTCGGGGTGCGGCTCCAGCCGGACCAGCCCCTTGCCCTCCAGCAGGGCCACGATGCGGGTCATCGAGGGCGGCTGGACGTGTTCCTTGCGGGCGAGCTCGCCCGGGGTGGCTTGGCCGCAGCGGGCCAGAGTGCCCAGCACCGACATCTCGGTGGGGCTGAGCGACTCGTCGACGCGCTGGTGCCTGAGTCGACGGGACAGTCGCATCACGGCGGATCGAAGGGCGTTGACGGCGGCCGCGTCGTCGCCATGGCTGAGGTCCGGCATGTTCTTTAGCATAACTCATTACTCTCGCTAAAGGACCGGTCGGGGCGGCTCGAACTCCGCCCGCGCCCGTGAGGTCGGCCACTCGTGCCGCGGTCATGCCGCAATCGCGCCACAGAGCAGGCCACAGAGCAGGCCATGGATCACTCGTACGGGTGATCTCTGCGTGAAACAGGGCGCACCGGGCCGGAGAGTGCGGCAAGGCTCATGCCCATGGGGACCGACGTACTCAGTCTGCGCATGGACCAGGAACTGCTCGAAAGACTCCGGAGCCATGCCGCCAAACGCGGAATGAGCGTCCAGGACTATGTCGTCCAGACGCTCATTCGCGATGACTTCGACCAGCGGTTCCAGACCGCCGTCGAGGAGACGGAGAAGTTCTACGGCGTCACCTGAGCCCGTACCGAGCCGGTCGGGACGGGCCGGGTCGGGTCAGGTCAGACCCAGTGCCGGCATCAGGTAGTAGAAGGCGAAGACCCCCGACACCGCGTACATCGCCACCGGGACCTCCCGGCCGCGCCCGGCCGCCAGGCGCAGCAGCACGAAGGTGATGAAGCCCATGCCGATGCCGTTGGTGATCGAGTAGGTGAAGGGCATCATCACCATGGTCACGAAGGCCGGGACGGCGATCGTGTGGTCCGCCCAGTCGATCTCCTTGATCGAGCCCGCCAGGATCAGGAAACCGACCGCGAACAGCGCCGGGGTGGCCGCCTGGGACGGCACCATCGTGGCGATGGGCGTGAGGAACAGCGCGACGGCGAACAGCGCGCCGGTGACGACGTTCGCGAAGCCGGTGCGCGCGCCCTCGCCGACGCCGGCCGTGGACTCCACGAAGGCGGTGGTGGCGGAGGAGGAGCTGGCGCCGCCCGCGGCGACCGCGACACCGTCGATGAACAGGACCTTGTTGATGCCGGGCATCTGGCCGTCGGCGTCGGTCAGCTTGGCCTCGTCGGAGACGCCCATGATCGTGCCCATCGCGTCGAAGAAGCACGACAGCAGCACGGTGAAGACGAACAGGACACCGGTCAGCACGCCGACCTTGGCGAAGCCGCCGAACAGGCTGACCTCGCCGACCAGGCCGAAGTCGGGGGTGGCGACGGGGTTGCCGGGCCAGGTCGGGTTCGTCAGGCCCCAGGAGGGGATGTCGGCCACGGCGTTGATGACCACGGCGAGGACCGTCATCGCGACGATCGAGATGAGGATCGCGCCGGGCACCTTGCGCACGATCAGCGCCAGCGTGAGCAACGCGCCGAGGACGAAGACGAGGACCGGCCAGCCGGTGAGGTGACCGCCGGTGCCGAGCTGGAGCGGGACGGTGGTCTGGGCGGCGTCCGGGATCCGGGAGACGAAACCGGAGTCGACCAGGCCGATCAGCATGATGAACAGGCCGATACCGATGGCGATGGCCTTGCGCAGGCCGTACGGGACGGCGTTCATCACGCGTTCGCGCAGACCGGTGGCGACCAGCAGCATGACGACGAAGCCGGCCAGCACCACCATGCCCATCGCGTCGGGCCACGACATGCGCGGGGCGAGCTGGAGGGCGACGACCGAGTTCACGCCGAGGCCGGCGGCCAGCGCGATCGGCACGTTGCCGATGACGCCCATGAGCAGCGTGGTGAACGCCGCCGTCAGGGCGGTCGCGGTGACCAGCTGACCGTTGTCGAGCTGGTTGCCGTACATGTCCTTCGCGCTGCCGAGGATGATCGGGTTCAGCACGATGATGTAGGCCATCGCGAAGAAGGTGGCGAATCCGCCACGGATCTCGCGGGGCAGGCTGCTGCCCCGCTCGGAGATCTTGAAGTAGCGGTCGAGCGCGCCGCGCGCGGGCGCGGGCTGATCGGGCAGGGGGGCCTTGCTGGGGGCCGACGTGGACATGCAGAACCTCATCACCGTCGGACTTCCATCAAAGCCCTTTGGCGTTTCCTACGAGCAGAACTGGCCAGAGACAAACAGATTCAGTATGAAGATATAACGACATCCACGCTATCTCCGCGCGTAGACCCATGCGGCCCGATGCGGCGAACCTCACCCCCGCCCGCCCTCGTAAGCTGTCCGCATGGCCGCTTTCTTCTCGGGTCTCTCGCGCTGGTTCACGGGGACCCCCAAGCACGAGGCGCCGGAGCCCCTGGAGGGCCCCGTGGTCGCCACCATCGTCGGCGGCACGATCATCTGGTTCGCCCTCTTCCTGGTGCAGCTGCCCTTCTACGGCTGGTTCGACGACCACGGCCACACCTGGTGGCTGTGGACCTGCCTGGCCGGCGGCGGGCTCGGGCTCATCGGCATCTGGTACGTCCGCCGGCGCGACGCCGCGATCAAGCGCGCCCAGGCCGCGGCGGCCGCGCGGGGCACGGAGTCGGCACAGTCCGCGGAGACAGCGGAGACGGTGGAGACGGAACCGGCCGGCGGCCCCTCCGGCGCCCCCTCCCCGTCGTCGGCCGACTGACTCCTCACCGCTCCTGTACGACCACGGAACTACGGCCGCCCCGCGACTCTCCTCCCCTGGTCGGATCTTCCTCGTATCCGGTGGGTGAAGCCGTGGAACCGCACGTACCGTCGACTGCATGACGCCTCTCGACGCGGACCCCCGGACAGGGGCCACGCAGCCCGGCACCGTCACCTCGCCGGTGACCGGCCTGACCGCCGCGGAGGTGGCGGAGCGGGTGGCCCGCGGGCAGGTCAACGACGTGCCGGTGCGCAGCAGCCGGTCCATGATCGAGATCGTCCGCGCGAACGTCTTCACCCGGTTCAACGCGATCATCGGCGTCCTCTGGGTGATCATGCTGGCCGTCGCACCCATCCAGGACAGCCTGTTCGGCTTCGTGATCCTCGCCAACACCGGGATCGGCATCGTCCAGGAGTGGCGGGCGAAGAAGACCCTGGACTCACTGGCGCTGATCGGCGAGGTGCGGCCCACGGTGCGCCGGGACGGGACGGCGACGGAGATCGGCACGTCCGAGCTCGTGCTGGACGACCTGATCGAGATCGGGCCGGGCGACAAGGTCGTCGTCGACGGGGTGTGCGCCGAGGCGGACGCGCTGGAGATCGACGAGTCGCTGCTCACCGGCGAGGCCGATCCCGTGGTCAAACAGCCCGGGGACCGGCTCATGTCCGGAAGTTTCGTGGTCGCGGGCGGCGGTGCCTTCCAGGCGACCAGGGTGGGACGCGAGGCGTACGCGGCGCAGCTCGCCGAGGAGGCGTCCCGGTTCACGCTGGTCCACTCCGAGCTGCGCTCGGGCATCTCCACGATCCTCAAGTACGTGACGTGGATGATGATCCCGACCGCGGCCGGGCTGATCATCAGCCAGCTGGTCGTGAATCACAACGAGCTGGGCAACTCCATCGCCCGCACGGTCGGCGGGATCGTGCCGATGGTGCCCGAGGGGCTGGTGCTGCTCACCTCGGTGACCTTCGCCATCGGGGTCGTCCGGCTGGGGCGCAAGCAGTGCCTGGTGCAGGAACTGCCCGCCATCGAGGGACTGGCCCGCGTCGACACGGTCTGCCTGGACAAGACCGGCACCCTCACCGAGGGCGGCATGGACGTCACCGGACTGCGGCTGCTCGACGGCGGCGACGAGACGTACGTACGGAAGGTGCTGGGGGCCCTCGGCGCGTCCGATCCGCGGCCGAACGCGTCCCTCCGGGCGATCGTCGACGCCTACCCGGACGCCGGGGACTGGCGCTGCACCGACGCCCTGCCGTTCTCCTCGGCCCGCAAGTACAGCGGCGCCACTTTCGACGAGGGCGACGAGGGCACCGGGCAACCGCCCGTCACCTGGCTGCTCGGGGCGCCCGACGTGCTGCTGGACGCCGACGACCCGGCCCTCGCCCGGACCACGCGGCTGAACGAGCAGGGGCTGCGGGTGCTGCTGCTCGCCCGCGCCGAGCGCGACGTGGACGTGGACGACCCGGACGCGGCCAAGGGGGTCCGTCCGGCCGCGCTGGTGGTGCTGGAGCAGCGGCTGCGGCCGGACGCGGCCGACACCCTGCGGTACTTCTCCGAGCAGAACGTCCGCGCCAAGGTGATCTCCGGCGACAACGCCGTGTCGGTCGGCGCGGTCGCGGCCAAGCTCGGGCTGAGCGGTACGACGGTCGACGCGCGCCGGCTCCCCGCCGGGCGGGACGAGATGGCCGAGGCGCTGGACCGGGGCACGGTGTTCGGGCGGGTCGCCCCGCAGCAGAAGCGGGACATGGTGGGCGCGCTCCAGTCGCGCGGGCACACGGTCGCCATGACCGGCGACGGGGTGAACGACGTGCTGGCGCTGAAGGACGCCGACATCGGGGTGGCGATGGGTTCCGGTTCGGAGGCCACGCGGGCGGTCGCGCAGATCGTGCTGCTGAACAACAGTTTCGCCACCCTGCCGTCGGTGGTGGCCGAGGGGCGGCGGGTGATCGGCAACATCACCCGGGTCGCGACGCTGTTCCTGGTGAAGACCGTCTACTCGGTGCTGCTGGCGGTACTGGTGGTGTGCTGGCAGGTGGAGTACCCGTTCCTGCCGCGCCATCTGACCCTGCTGTCCACGCTCACCATCGGCGTCCCGGCGTTCTTCCTGGCCCTCGCCCCCAACAAGGAGCGGGCCCGGCCGAACTTCGTACGGCGGGTCATGCGGTACGCGGTCCCGGGCGGGGTGCTGGCCGCGCTGGCGACGTTCGCCACGTACCTGCTCGCCCGCCACCACTACAGCGGTGAGGGGGCGTTGGAGGCGGAGACGAGCGCGGCGACGCTGACGCTGTTCCTGATCTCGCTGTGGGTGCTGGCGATCATCGCCCGGCCCTACACCTGGTGGCGGATCGGACTGGTGGCGACGATGGCCGCGGGGTTCCTGCTGGTGCTGGTCGTACCGCGGCTGCAGGAGTTCTTCGCGCTGAGGCTGGTGGGGATGACGATGCCGTGGATCGCGGTCGGCATCGCGGTGGCGGCGGCGGCCGTCCTGGAACTCCTGTGGAGACGGGTGGACCGCGTTTCCGCTTAGCGCTCGGCCCGGCAGGGACGGTCGTGTGTCCCTGCCGGGCCGGTGGGGGCTGGTCGCGCCCGCGCGGCGGAGCCGCATGTCGACACGGCCCCGCGCCCCTGACGGGGCGCTTCGGTGACCGCGCGACCGGCCGGACGAAGGCTTACTTCACGTCGACGAAGTCACCGGCGGCCTTGACGGCCGGGGTGGTCGTGGTGCCCTCGAAGTTGTAGCGGTAGTAGCCGTCGACGGAGGCCTTGACCGTGGTCTTCAGGTTGCCCGTCGAGTTGGTCTTGACGGTCTTGATGGTGGTGTAGGTGTTGGAGTTCTTCTTGCGGAACTGCAGCTTCACCGACTGGTTCGTGTAGCCGGCGTACCGGAAGGCCTCCCAGTTGGCGCGGGTCAGCTTGCCGGTGACCGTGATGGTCTTGCCCTTCTTGACCGGCTCGGGGGAGGCGTTGACGGTCAGCTTGGAGTAGCGCTGGACCAGGGTGGTGGCGAGGCCGCCCTTCTCCGCGTAGCCGACCTTGCCCATGTCGAAGTCGTCGGCGCCCGGGTCCTCGCCGTTGAAGGCGATGGCCCAGGCGCCGGCCTTCCAGGTGCCGGCGTCCGCGTTCAGCAGCTCGTAGTCCCTGGGGCGGATGTCGATGGTGCCGGAGCAGGTGGCCTTGGTCGCCGAGGTCGACTTGCAGTGGCCGAAGTCGTCGCCGATCAGTACGTTCTGCGGCGCGGCGAAGCTGCCCTTGTAGAGGAACGGGTCGGTGAGGAAGTCGAACGCGGTGATGTCGACGTCCGTGCCGTGGGTCAGGGTGTAGGTGACCTTGGCCGTGACCCGGTTCGTCGTACCGACCTTGACCGCCTTGGCGATCTTGAAGTTGGAGAAGGTGACGTTCAGGGCGTACGGCTCGTCGTAGGCGGCGGCACGTGCGCTGAACGCGGCCTTGCTGGACGAGGCGGCGTGCGCGGCCTCACGGACCTTCGCGATGTCCGCGCGGCTCACGGCGTCGTCGGACGCCTGCGCGGCCGGGGCGGCGAGGGCGGACAGGGCCAGGGCGCCGGAGACCGCGGCGACGACGGTGGCTCGAATACGCATGCATTCCCCAGGTGGAGAAGGGGCCCCGACAGTCGTCGTTCCCAACGGCTCGTCGTCACTTCCGGGGCCCGAGTGACCTTGGAGTCTGTTGACTCAGCTGATCAGATACGTCACACCGGCGAATGGTTGTACGCGCATTCGAAAACTTGTGTGCGACTCTTGAAGATCAAGGTCCCGGCCGCCGCGCGCCGCACGCAGAGCCCGAAAGGCCAGAAGCATCTGAAGAACCCGAAGGAGGGTCCCGCATGATCACACCCGTCCGCGACAACCCCTGTCGGCATCATTCCCAGGCCTTGTCCACCATGCGGACGAGTACTGTGATTCAGTGATGAGCGCGACGAAGACTCCGGACACGCAGTCCCGGGCGAAGCGCCGCTCACTGGGTGGGCAGCTCTCCACCCGCGTGCGGTCCTTCATGGAGACCGAGGCCGGCAGCGCCGGTCTGCTCCTGATAGCCGTCGCGGTGGCCCTGATCTGGGCGAACTCGCCCTGGTCGGACTCGTACACGTCGCTCTGGGCCACCGACCTGTCCCTCTCCCTCGGCAAGGCCGAGCTGTCGATGGACCTGGGGCACTGGGTCAACGACGGGCTGATGGCCCTCTTCTTCTTCATCATCGGCCTGGAGGTCCGTTACGAGGTCTCCGTCGGGGAGCTGAACAGCCGCAGCCGGCTCATGATCCCGCTCCTCGCCGGGATCGGCGGCATGCTCGTGCCCGTCCTGCTGTACCTGGCGATCGCGCCCGGGGGCGAGGCCGCCATGGGCTGGGGCGTGGTCATCGGCACCGACACGGCGTTCATGCTGGGCGCGCTCGCCATCGTGGGCCCGCGGTTCGTCACCCAGCTGCGCGTCTTCCTGCTGGCCATCACCGTCATCGACGACATCGTGGCCGTCACCGTGATCGGCGTGGTCTACTCCGGCAGTGTCAGGGTGCCGGAGCTGATCGTCGCACTCCTCCTGGGCGTGGTGCTGTCCGCGCTGACCCGCTTCGGCGTCTGGCAGGCGGCCCCGTACGTCCTGATCGTGCTCGTGATGTGGCTCGCCACCCTCCAGGCCGGCCTGCACGCCTCCATCGCCGGCATGCTCGGCGGCCTCCTGATCCCCGCCCGGAACCCCTCACGCGAGGGAGTGGAGCAGGCCGCACGGCTCTTCCGCGCCTTCCGTCAGTCCCCCCTCGCGGACGTCGGCAAGACGGCGCGCAGGGGGCTCCAGCAGGCCGTCTCCGTCAACGAGCGGCTCCAGACGGTGCTCCACCCCTGGTCCAGCTACGTCATCGTCCCGGTGTTCGCACTGGCCAACGCCGGTGTCGACCTGCGCAACGGCGTCCTGACCAACGCCCTGACCTCCTTCGTCACCTGGGCCGTGGTCGTGGGTCTCGTCGTCGGAAAGCTGGTCGGTATCTGGGGCGGTGCCTACCTCGGCACCCGGACCGGTCTCGGGAAGCTCCCGACCGGGGTGGGGCAGGGCCACGTCCTGGGCGGCGGTGTCCTGTCCGGGATCGGCTTCACCGTGTCCCTGCTGATCGTCGGGCTCGCCTTCCACGACCCGGTGATGCGTGCCGAGGCGACCGTCGGTGTCCTGCTGGCGGCCCTGTTCTCCACTCTCGCGGGCTGGCTCGTGTTCCATCTGGCCGCGGTCCTGCGCGGGGAGACCGACGCGGACCTGCCCCGTTATCTGGACCGTCCGGTCGACCCGGAGACGGACCACATCCTCGGGCCCCCCGAAGCGCCCCTCACGCTGGTGGAGTACGGCGACTTCGAGTGCCCCTTCTGCGCCCGCGCCACCGGCGTCACCCAGGAACTGCGGCAGCGTTTCGGTGACCAGTTCCGCTACGTCTTCCGGCACCTGCCGCTGCCCGACGTGCACCCGCACGCCGAGCTCGCCGCCCGGGCGGCGACGGCCGCCGGTCTGCAGGGCCGCTTCTGGGAGATGCACGACCTGCTCTACAAGCACCAGGACGAGCTCGAGTACGAGGACAGCGCCGGCTACGCCGCCGACCTCGGACTCGACGTCGAGAAGTTCCTCCGCGACCTCGACGACGAGAAGACGGCCGACCGGGTACGGGCGGACGCCGCCAGTGCCGAGGCCAGCGGCGCCCGCGGGGTCCCGACGTTCTTCATCGGCGACCGCCGGCACACCGGCCCGTACGACGCGGCGACGCTCGCCCGCGAGCTCGAGGCGTACGCGCAGGAGTCCGGCGTCCAGGCGCCCACGGAGCAGAAGTAGGAGCGGAAGCAAGCGAAAGGTCCACGCGTGGGGGCGGGCCGGGGCGACCCCGGCCCGCCCCCACGCGTGTTCAGTCGAACCAGCGGTCCCGCGCCAGCTCCTCCGTCCTGGACGGGTCCTCCAGCAGGGCCGCGACCTCGAAGCGGCGCGGCCACTCACCGGCCGCCCAGGCCAGTCCGGCGGCGACGCCCTCCAGGGTGGCGGCGTGCAGCACGCCGTCGCCGGTCAGGCGCCAGTCGATCTCCACGCCGTCCACGACGAGCTCCTCGTGCTCGACGTACGTGGCCGGGGTGCGCGACCCGAGCAGTACCCGCACGGACTCCGGCACGTCGTACTCGGTGCCCTGGGAGCCGACCTCCCCGGTGACGGACTCGCTCAGCCGCCGCACCTGGAACAGTTCGGCCAGCTCGGCCGCCCGCGAGGGGCGGACGGGCAGCAGGGGCACACCCGCGGTGAACGGCAGCAGGTCGGGCGAGTCGACGACCACCGCGTCGGCGGCGTCCACCACCTCGACCCGGCCGTCGACCACCACGCGCAGCTCGTCCGGCAGGGTCACCTGTTCCGGCTCCAGGTCGGCCAGCGCCCCGTAGAGGGCGTGCAGCTGGGCGGCGGTGACCGCACGGTCGGGGTCGGCGAGGCGGTCGAGGAGTTCGGCCGCGCCGCCCGGTTCGTCGAGCAGCGCGGACACGGAGGTGCGCACGCCGAGTGCCCGCAGCACCTGCTCGTCCTCGAAGCCGGTGGCGTCGGCCTCGTCGTACAGGCCGCGCAGCAGCGGGTCGCTCCCCGCGGCGCGCAGACCGGCCGGACGGCGGCCGCCGAGCACCGGGTGCCCGCGCAGCCACCAGGCGGTGTACGGGCGGACCACCTCGTGGGTGCCGTCGGGCAGCAGGACGCGCACCGGCTGGGTGAGCGCGTCGCGCAGCGGCGGGCGGGCGAGCAGGGCGAGAGCCCGAGGCCACTGGTCGTCGTCGACGAGGTCGAGGTCGCGCACGGCGACGATCTCGGTGGCGACCGGCGGCACCGGGCTGTCGGGGAAGCGGTCGAGGATGTCCTCGCTCCACACGTCCACGGCGTCGAGCAGGCCCGCGTCGTCGGGTTCGGTGAAGTCCCCTTCTCGCGGCTCGAGTTCGTCCGGGTCGAGGACGACGTCGGTGGCGCGGACGAGGGCGAAGTCGACCAGCACGCCGCAGGCGGCCAGCGGGGCCTCACCCCACTTCTGCGCCAGCTCGGGCTCCACGGAGGCGAGTTCGCCCTCGCGCATGACGCCGGCGAAGGGGCCGCCGGGGAAGACCAGTTCACAGGCCGGGGAGAGTTCGCCGTCCTCGTCGGGCAGGGC
Source organism: Streptomyces sp. NPDC050388 (assembly GCF_040655635.1). Classification (NCBI taxonomy): domain Bacteria; kingdom Bacillati; phylum Actinomycetota; class Actinomycetes; order Kitasatosporales; family Streptomycetaceae; genus Streptomyces; species Streptomyces sp. NPDC050388. The sequence continues at coordinate 94,571 of NZ_JBFAKH010000007.1, read as the reverse complement.
GAGCGCGCCCAGCCAGGGCTCGTCACCGGGTTCGAGACCGGCGTCGCGCACCAGGCCGAGCACGGTGTCGGCGAGTTCCTCGGCGTCGGGCGCCTCCTCCTCCCAGCCCATGGCGGTCATGCCGCCCTCGTCGTCCAGGGAGGCGGCGACGGCGGCCCGCACCTGCGGGGTGGTGAGCACCGCGCGCGGGGTGGCCGGGAGGGCGCCGAGCTTCTCCAGCAGGGGGTGCGCGGCGTCCGGATGGGCGACCTTGAGGCCGAGCCGGGCCAGCACCTCGGGGTCGATCCGGGCGGCCTCCGCGCCGGGCAGCAGCACCTGCCGGGGGCCGATGGTGGTACGCCGGTCGGCGAGCGGCACGGGCAGACCGGAGAGCCGGTCCGGGTCGACCCCGGCAAGGCTCTCGTACAGCCGCCGCCACCAGTCGGGCGCCTTCTCCAGCCCGGCGAGCCGGTCGATCGCGTCGGCCAGCGGGACCCGGGCCACGCCCAGGGTGCGCAGTTCCGTCCGCCGCTCGAGCCCGGCGGGCAGCAGGGTGGGCAGCACCTCGGCGAGCACCCGCACGGTGTCGGACCCGGCACCCTCGACGATCTCGGCGTCCCGGGGCCGCAGGGACTCGGGCAGACCGGAGTCGTCGTCCTGCTCGCGCGGCGGGACGGCGGGGGGCAGGAAGGAGGTGCGGGGCAGCCGCCCGAGGACCGCCCGGCGCAGGGCGCCGTCCAGTTCGCCCTTGCCGAGCGGGCCGGGCACGAGGTCGATGATCCCGGCGGTCACCGGATGCCACTCCGCGAGGAGACCGGCGTAGGCGTCGGCCGCGCGCTCCACCAGGAAGTCGGTGAGCGGGCCGGGGGCGGCGTGCCGGCGGGTGGAGTCCAGCGGGAAGGAGGCGATGAGCAGGGCGGGGACGCCGAGCGGCTCGTCGCTGGGGGTGGGGGCGTGCACGACGGGGCTGGTGCGGGGCCCGGTGGGGCCGCCGTCGGAGTCGACGGGGACGGCCCAGGTGACCGACCAGTGGGGCCGCAGCCGCTCCTCGACGGGGCGGTCGGCGAGCAGGTCCGGGGTGAGCGGCCCGTGCGCGGTGGAGGTGCGCCAGCGGGTGGTGCCGTCGCGTGAGTCCGCGACGACGGTGAAGGGGCCGTCGGTGGTGCGGCACACGGTACGGGGCCCGGCGTCGCCGATCTCGACGACGACCTCCTCCAGACCGGGCAGGGCGAGCAGCAGGGCGTCGTCGACCGCGTGCAGCAGCCGTTCGGCGAGGTCGGCGGCGGCCGTGTCGCGCAGCGGCAGGATGACGGCGGTGTCGTACGGGTCGGGGGCGGTGCCCTCGGCGGCGAAGGGCAGGCGCAGCAGCGGCACGTGCCCGTCGCGGCGGCGGATCTCGTCGCCGAGCCCGGCGCTGTGCCCCGCGCTGTCACCGGCGAGCTCCCGGGCCTCGGCCAGCGACCACCGCACCCCGCCCTGCCGGCCGACGAGGGCGGGCTCGTCGGTGACGGCGAGGACGGCGGCGAACCCGACACCGAACCGGCCCACGGCCCCGGCGGGCTCGTCCCGCTTCGCGGACGCCCGCAGGGTGGACAGCGACTCGACCCCGTCCGCGTCCAGCGGAGCGCCGGTGTTGGCGGCGACGAGCACCCCGTCGCGCAGCGTGAGCCGGAGCCGCCCCGGCACCCCCGCGCGGGCGGCGGCGTCGGCGGCGTTCTGCGCCAGCTCGACGACGAGGCGGTCCCGGTACCCGCCGAGGACGAGATCCTCCTCGGCGTTGGCGTCCTCACGGAACCGGGCGGGACTGGCGGCCCAGGCGTCCAGCACCCCACGCCGCAGCCGCGCCGTCCCGAACGGGTCGGCGCCCTCGGCGGCCGGCCGCACGAACTTGCTCACGTTGACTCTCCTCATCGGCCCTCATCGGCGTGAGACCGAAGGTACCGCTCCGCGGCACCCCGGCGAGGCGGGCGGTCCCGGCACCGGGCCGGGAACAGGACGAAACGCGGCCCTCCGGCCGGGGCGGGGGGATCCCGCTCCGGCCGCGGGGACGATCGTTGCCGTGCTGCTGGAGTCCCTGTCCGTCGCCGCGCTGGTCGTGGTGCCGGTGTGCGCCGTCGTCCCCCTCTTCCGTCGGCCGGAGGCGGCCTTCGCCGTGCCCGCGGCCGGTGTCGTGATCGCGACCGGCGCGATCCCGCTGGAGGCCGCCCGGCTCGGGCCGGTGATCTGGTTCCTCGCCGCCGTGCTGGTGCTCGCCTGACTCTGCGTCGATGAGGGCCTCTTCCACGCCTGCGGGACCTGGAGGGCGCGCTGGGCCCACCGCCGGCCGCGCCGGCTGCTGAGCGCGGTCTTCGCCCTCGCCCCGGTGATCACCGCCGTGCTCGGCCCGGACGCCACCGTGGTCTGCTGACGCCGGTGGTGTTCGCCACCGCCACCCGCATGAGCGCCCGGCCCCGCCCCACGTCTACGCCGGCGCGCACCTGTCGAACACGGCGTCCCTGCTGCTGCCGGTGTCGAACCTGACCAACCTGCTCGCATTCGCCGCCACCGGGCTGACCTTCACCCGTATCGCACTACCGATGAGCCTGCCGTGGCTGGCGGCCGTCGCCGTCGAGTACGCCGTCTTCCGCCGCTTCTTCGCCGCCGACCTCGACGCGCCCACCACCGGGGCGAAGGCGGAGGAGCCCGTGGAGGTGCCGCTGTTCGCGCTGGTGACCGTGGGCGCCACGCTGGCCGGGTTCACCGTGGTGTCCGCGCTCGGCATCGACCCGGCGTGGACCGTGCCGGCCGTCCGCGCCCTGACCCGCCGGCACACCACTCCCGCCGCGCTGGTGCGCGCCGCCGACCTGCCGTTCCTCGCCTTCGTCCTCGCCCTCGGCGTGGTCGTACGGGCGTACTGGACCACAGCCTCGAAGACGCCCTCGGTACCGTCCTGCCCGACGGCACCACGCTCCCCGCCCTGCCAGGCACCGCCGCGCTCGCCGCGCTGCTGGCGAACTGATCAACGACCTGCCGGTCGTCCTCGCCCTCGCCCCCCTGGCCGCGCCGTCCGGGCCCGGCGCGGTCCTGGCCTTCCTGCTGGGCGTCAACATCGGCCCGAACCTCACCCACGCCGGCTCCCTGGCCACCCTGCTGTGGCGGCGCGTCGTCCACCACCACGACCACGACGTCCCGCTGAAGGAGTTCACACTCCTCGGCCTGCTCACCGTCCCGGCCACGCTGCTGGCGTCGACCGTCGCGCTGTGGGTCTCGCTGGAGGTCCTGGGCGGGTGAGCGCGGGCGTCCTGGAGGCCCGGGCGGACGGGAGGGCGGGGTTCCGGAGCCGGGCCCGGGGCGACCGCCTGGGCGAAGCACGCGCTCCCGGGCGAGGGGCGGCCGGAGACGCGCGTCACATTCACGGAACGCCCGGACCGGCCTCCCCGTGACAAGCCACACAAGCTGCCTGACCGGTACTAAGCGGGATAGCGGGAAAACACCGAAAACCAAAGCGGACATTTATTCCTAATACCTGACGGATCGGCTTGAAATGGGGACTTCCGCCCGGCCTGCGCCCTTCGTCAAGAGACGTACGTCTCACGCCTGACCTACGACGCCCCGTCGTAGGTCACACCTTTGCGGCTTTTGCCCGGATCGGGCTACCAAGGAATGGCCACCGCGGCATGGACCCGTTCCGCCGGTGGTTTCCCTCTGCCCCCTCCCCCCATGAGGTCTTCGATGTTCCAGCGCGCCACGTCCCGTTTCTCCCGTACGTCCCTGACCCGCACCCGTGCGGCCGTGCTGACCGCCGGCCTGGGCGCCTCGGTCGTGCTGGGAGCCGGGGTCGCGGTCGCCGCCGACACCTCGGCCGCGACCGGCGCCGCCACCGCCGTCCAGACGCAGGCCAAGGCCACGCAGACCCAGGCCGTCCAGGCCGCGGCCGCGAAGCAGGCGTCCTGGGTGGACCCGGTGAAGAACTACAAGCTCTCCGCGAGCTTCGCCCAGAGCGGCGGCATGTGGGCCTCCAAGCACAGCGGCCAGGACTACGCCGTGCCGACCGGCACCCCGGTCCACGCCACCAACAGCGGCACCGTCGTCAAGGCCGGCGGCAACGGCGCCGGTGACGGTTCCGCGTACGGCAACGCCGTCGTGATCAAGCACGGCAACGGCATGTACTCCCAGTACGCCCACCTGTCGTCGGTCAACGTCCAGGTCGGCCAGGCCGTCGAGACCGGCCAGCAGATCGCCCTGTCCGGCAACACCGGCAACTCCAGCGGTCCCCACCTGCACTTCGAGATCCGCACCACCCCGAACTACGGCTCGGCGATCGACCCGGCCCAGTTCCTGCGCGCCAACCGCTGACGCCCCCGGGCCGCTGGCACCCCGCCCGGGGAGCCGCACCCGCACGCACGCCCGAGGCCCCGATGGCACCCGCCACCGGGGCCTCGGGCACGCCCCGGACCGGGCCCGGGCGGGCCGGGCGGTGCGCTCAGCCCTCGGACGCGTACGGCACGAAGCGCGCCCACGCGTCCGGGGCGAAGGCGAGGCGGGGGCCCGTGACGTCCTTGGAGTCGCGGACGTGGACGGTGCTGGGGGTGAGGGCGAGTTCGACGCAGGACTCACCATTGGTGCCGCTGCTGTAGCTGCTCTTGAACCATGTCGGTTCGGAGGCGTCTCTGGCGTTGATCTTGCGGATCATTTCTCTCCCAGAAGGTGCTCGAGGAAGGCCAGTGACTCCCGGGGGTGAGAACCTGTGCCCGGATGGCGCTGAACTGCAGCTCGAGAATCCGGAACTGCCGGGGATCGGAGACGGGGCGTCCGTTGAACGTGCCATCGCCACGCCCTACGGCTGTACCGTCTGCGAACTTCAGCAGTTCGATCCTGCCGTCCAGTCCCGGGTGGGCGTCACTCTTGGTCGGCATCACCTGAAGCGTGACGTTCCACAACCGGCCCAGCTTCACCAGTCGTTCGAGCTGTCGGTTCCACACCACTGTGCCCCCGATCTCGCGCCGCAGCGGTGCCTCTTCCAGCACGAAATGGATCACGGGTGCCGGGTCTCGCTCGAAGACGGATTGCACCGCCCGGCCAAGCACCTCTGGAGGAACCTGGTGGCCGTGGACCTCTCCTTCTACAAGTCCTGCATCTCTGTAGAGATCCGCGACGAAGGCCGTGCGGAGGGGGAGGCGCGACGCGCCGCCGAGGACATCCTGCTCGTCCTCGAACAGCGCGGCCTCGACGTCTCCGACGACGTCCGCAGGCGGGTCACGGACTGCACCGACCCCGAACTCCTCCGCCACTGGCTCACCCGCGCCGTCACCGCACCGAAAGCCGAAGAGATCCTCGAGGACGAGTGACCGGGCTCCCCGGGCGTCCGGCCTGCCGGAGTGGCGGCCGGACGCCCGGGAGAGGAAACCTCACCTGCCTGCATGATCCAGATCATGCACGAAGAGATCTCTCGTCAAGTTTTACTAGACCACCGGAGAGGTATACGTTTCCCCTCGTGGCCAGCTAGTCAAACTTGCCCAGTCGGCAGTCTCGATCCCGCCCCCTCCCGAAGGAGCCCATATGCCCTTCCTCCCCGACACCGGATACACCCCGACCCCCGAGGACCGCGCGAGTCTGGACGCCTGGTTCGCGGAGTACGACGCGGCGAGCGGTCGGCGCGACGTCGAGCGGATGGCGGACCTGGCGGTGTTCCCACTGAACCTCGTCAGCGACGACTCCGCGGGCGACGGCCGGTCGGCGCAGTGGGACCGGGAACGGTTCGTCGCGACCATGACCCAGGTGATGGGGGACGGCAGCCAGGACATCACCTTCGAGTCCACCCGGACCCCGGTGTTCCTGTCCCCCTCGATGGCCGTGGTCTTCACGGACTCGACCATGACGGCGGAGGGCCACTCCCAGCGGCTCCGGTACGCCGACGTCCTGATCAGGCGGGACGGGAGGTGGGCGTTCCAGACCATGCTCCAGAGCGGCTGGGGGGACAACCTGTAGGCCCGGCCGGCGCCGACCGGGAACCACCCGCCGCCGTGGAGGGCGCCGTCGAGTGGCAGAGCGGGGGGACGTCATCAGCTGTCCGGGAGGTAGACCCTTACATGCGTCTGCTGCTCATCCGCCACGGCCAGACCCCCTCCAACCTCAAGCACCTCCTGGACACCGCGGAGCCGGGCCCCGGGCTGACCCCCTCGGGGGAGCAGCAGGCGGCCGCCCTGCCGGAGGCGCCGGCGGAGGAGGAGACCGACGTCCTCCACGCGTCGACGCTGGTGCGCACCCAGCTCACCGCCGCGCCACTGGCCGCCGCGAGGGGCTGGAGGTCCGGGTCCGGGACGGGATCCGGGAGGTGTCCGCCGGGGATCTGGAAATGCGCGGCGACGACGAGGCCGCCCGGACGTACCTCAGCACCGCCCTCGCCCGGTCGGCGGGGAGCACCGAGCTGCGCATGCCGGGAGGGGAGAACGGCGTGGAGGCCCTCGGGCGCTTCGACGCCGTCGTCGAGGAGGCCGCCGGGACCGGGGCGGCGACGGTGGCGATGGTCAGCCACAGCGCCGCGGTCCGCATGCGGGTGGCCGCCCGGGCGGAGAACGTCGGCGTGTCGTACACGGCCGAGCACCAGCTGCGGAACACCGGTGTCGTCGTCCTCTCCGGCCCCCCGACCGGGGCTGGCGGGCGCTGCACCGGGAAGGCCGCCCCCTCGGACCCGAGGCCGGTGCCCCCGAGGACGCCGGGCCCGCCGGTGAGGCGGTCGGCACGGCCGACCGCTGAGCCGGGGTCCCGCACCGGGGGGTCTAGGAATGCCCCAGTTCCGCCGAGGACGCGTCCTCCGTCGCCGGGACCGAGCCGGAGTCCGGCGACGGGCGCAGCGGGAACGGGTCGACGCGGGTCTCGTCGATCCGGGGCGGGGTGGGCTGGGGCGGCTTGGGCATGACCGCGGCCTCCGAGTGGCCGCCGCAGCCGTAGGACAGGGAGACGACACGGCCGTCGGCCGGGGAGAACTCGTTGGCGCACACGCCGAAGGCCTGGCCGAGCGATCCGCCGATCGGGGTGAGGAAGCCGCAGGACACACAGGACGCGGGGGCCGCCTGCGCCATCGGGGTCTTGGCGCCGAAGGCCTCCTCCCAGCGGTCGGCGGCGGCGTGCAGGCCGTAGCGGGACAGGACGCGGGCGCGCCGCATGCCGAGTTCCTCGGCGACCGCCGCGATCGAACCGCGGGCCGGGGCGGTCGCCTGGTGTGCCGGGGTGCCCTCGGTGACGTCCGCGTCCTCGGCCTCCGCCAGTTCGGCGAACTCCCCGGAGACCGGCGAGTTCGGCGGCGGCGCGTCCTCACCGGAGAAGCCGGGCTCCAGCCGCAGGTCCTCGGCGTCGGTGGGCAGCAGATCGCCGGGGCCCATGTCGCCGGGACGCAGCCGCTCGCTCCACGGCACCCACTCCGGCGCGAGGATCGCGTCGGGGCCGGGCAGCAGGACCGCCTCGTCCACCGTGACGATCTTGGCACGGGAGGCGCGGGCGACGGTGACGGCCCAGCGCCAGCCGCGGTAGCCGAGCTCACCGCACGCGAAGTAGTGGGTGACGACCCGGTCGCCCTCGGAGAGCATTCCTTCGTGTTCGCCGACGACCCCGGGCGCGGCGGCCTCCTCGGCTGCTGCGCGGGCGAGGTCGACGGCCTCGGCGCACAGCCGGTCAGGGGTGCGGCTTCGCCTTGTCGCTGCCTTCACAGGTATCGCTTCTCTCCTACGCCGTCTCACGAGTGCGCCACTCCCGGCGCGAGGGCGGACGGAGCGGACCGGAGGACCGCGTCGACGTCCACGCCTGATCGTGCTCGGGCGCGCCTCCATCCATTCTGCGGGATGGCTGAGATACGCACGCTACCTGTTCGCGTGCGCTGGGCCTACACCGACGGTTGTTCTCGAGTGTTCTCAGGTGGTCCCGGGCACCGCGCACCGGTGCCGCGTTCCGCCGGAAGCCGCACATCGCGGGGCCGTCGAGGCGGTTGAGGCACTACGGACCGCCGTATCGGGGCACTATGAACGTCGTGGCTACCGCGAGGACACCCCAGGGCGCCACCGGGACCGGTGGGCCGAACGGGGCCAGAGTCAAAGGGAAGGCCCGACGCCTCACGGCGGACAGGCCGGGCGGCCGTCTGCGCGCGGTCGGCCGCGTCCTGCGCTTCCCGGTGACCGGAACCGCACGCGGAATCCGCCGGGCCACCCACGCGCACGGCGCCGGGGAGTCCGGGCTCGGCAAACTGATCGAGCTGCACGGTGTGAACGGCGCCGGCGACGTCATGATCACCGTCGCGCTCGCGTCCACCGTCTTCTTCTCCGTGCCGACGGACGAGGCACGCGGCCGGGTCGCGCTCTACCTCGCCATCACGATGGCGCCGTTCACCCTCCTGGCCCCGGTGATCGGCCCGCTCCTGGACCGCGTCCCGCACGGCCGCCGGGCCGCGATGGCGGGCGCGATGCTCGCCCGCGCGCTGCTCGCCCTGGTGCTGTCCGGCGCGGTGGTCACCGGCGGCATCGAGCTGTATCCGGCCGCGCTCGGCGTACTGGTCTCCTCGAAGGCGTACGGGGTGGTCAGGAGCGCCGTCGTGCCCCGGCTGCTGCCGCCCGCGTTCTCCCTGGTGAAAGCCAACTCGCGGGTCACCCTCGGCGGGCTGCTGGCCACCGGCATCGCGGCACCGATCGGCGCGGGGCTGCACCAGATCGGACCGCGCTGGCCGCTGTACGGCGCGTTCGTGCTCTTCGTCACGGGCATGTTCCTGTCCTTCCGGCTGCCGGCGCAGGTGGACTCCGCCAAGGGCGAGCACACGGCGCTGCTCGCGGCGGACGAGACCCACCTGCGCGGCCCGCACCGCAAGCCCGTCAAGCGGCCCGGTCTGCGCACGGTCGGCCCCGCCGTCACCCACGCGCTGGCCGCCAACGCCTCCATCCGCTGCCTGACCGGCTTCCTGATCTTCTTCCTCGCGTTCCTGCTGCGCGAGCATCCGATGACCGGTCAGAGCGCCGCCGTGTCCCTGGGCATCGTGGGGGTGACGGCGGGCACGGGCAACGCGCTCGGCACGGCCGTCGGCGCGTCGCTCAGGTCCCGCGCGCCGGAGATCATCATCGTGACGGTGGTGGCCTGTGTGGTGACCGCGGCGATCACGGCGGCGGCGCTGTTCGGCGCGGTCGTGGTGGCCTGCCTCGCCGGGGTCGCCGGCTTCGCGCAGGCGCTGGCCAAGCTGTCCCTGGACGCGCTGATCCAGCGGGACGTGCCCGAGACGGTCCGCGCGTCGGCGTTCGCACGCTCCGAGACGCTGCTGCAGATGTCGTGGGTGCTGGGCGGGGCGATCGGTATCGCGATGCCGCTGATCGGGCCGCTGGGCCTCACGGTGGGCGCCGCGATCGTCGCCACGGGCTGGCTGACCACCGTCCGCGCGCTGATCGACTCCGCCCGGCACGGGGGCCACGGACGCGCGCGAGTGGCGTAACGCTCCGGCCACGCCGTACCCCCACGTGGGAGGCGGACCGGACGTGCCCGATAACCTTCGCCCATGACCACGTTGCCCCGCGGCACAGCCGCTCGAAGTGACCGCGCTGTGCGACGGCGCCGTGCCGTCGTCGCCGCCGGTGCCGTATCCGCCGGACTGCTCGTCCTGTCGGCCTGTGAGAAGCCGACGGCGATGTCCACGATCACCGTGGGCAGTGACTCGGTGTCCTCCGAGGCCACCTGCGGCGGCCAGGGCAAGGCCCTGAAGGCCGCCGACCTGACGTCGTGCCTGAAGGACAAGGACATCAAGGCGATCTCGGTCGACCCGGACGAGACCGTGCGCTTCGGTGTCGACCCGGACCTCGCCGACAAGGGCTGGACGATCCTGATGAACGGTCAGCCGCTGACCGACTCCAGCACCAAGACCTACCGCACCATCCCCGGCAGCGTGTTCTTCAACGCCCAGTACGGCGCGCAGGGCAACTCGACCCTGGTGTCGATCAAGCAGGGCGAGAACGAGGCCACGGGCCTGTGGTCCTTCCGGCTGAAGAAGGAAGCCTGATCGCGTCGTCCGCCGGGACGCCCCCCGCTCCCAGGAGACCTGGAGCGCGGGGAGGCGTCCTCGTGGCCACCGCCGTCCCCGCCGAACGGGACGCGGTGGCTCGGGCCTTCCCGGGTGCCACACACGAGAGGGCCCTGCCCGGGGCGGGTGTCGTCGAGATCGCCGACGGCCCCGATCTGATCGCCGCCGGTGTCGGCCCGGCCCTCGCCGCCGCCTCCACGGCCACCGCGCTCACCGCCGCAGCTCTGGACGGCCGCCCCTACGGCCTGGTCGTCTCGGCCGGGATCGCCGGCGGTTTCCCGCCGCACGCGCCCCTCGCCTCGCTCGTCGTCGCCGACGAGATCACCGCCGCCGACCTGGGCGCCGAGACGGCCGACGGCTTCCTGCCGGTGACCGACCTCGGCTTCGGCACCGTCACCCACCGTCCCCCCGCCGCCCTGGTCCGGGAGGTGGCCGCCGCGTCCGGCGCGCTCACCGGTGCCGTGCTCACCGTGTCGACGGTGACCGGCACCGCGGCCCGCGCCGCCCTGCTCCGCGACCGCCACCCCGGCGCGCTCGCCGAGGCCATGGAGGGCTTCGGCGTCGCCGAGGCCGCCGCCGTGCACGGCGTACCCGTGCTGGAGGTGCGGGCGGTGTCGAATCCCGTCGGCCCGCGCGACCGCGCCGCCTGGCGCATCGGTGACGCCCTGAACGCCCTCACCGAGGGCTTCGGGAAGATCGCGCCCGTCCTGGAGAGTTGGAACCGGTATGACAGTTGAGCAGCAGCGACTGGGGATCGTGTACTCCCCCTGCCCGAACGACACCTTCGTCTTCGACGCCCTCGCGCACGGCCGCGTCCCCGGCGCACCCGCCCTCGACGTCACCTTCGCCGACATCGACATCACCAACGGCATGGCCGAGCGCGGCGAGTCGGACGTGCTGAAGGTGTCGTACGCGGCCCTCCCCCACGTCCTCGACGAGTACGCGCTGCTGCCCTGCGGGGGCGCGCTGGGCCGGGGCTGCGGACCGCTGGTGCTGACCAGGGAGCCCGGGGAACTCACCGGGCGCACGGTCGCCGTGCCCAGCGAGAAGTCGACGGCGTACCTGCTGTTCCGGCTGTGGGCGGCGGACGTGGTGCCCGGTGAGGTCGGGGAGATCGTGGTGATGCCGTTCCACGAGATCATGCCCGCCGTACGGGACGGAAAGGTGGACGCCGGGCTCGTCATCCACGAGGCGCGCTTCACGTACCAGGACTACGGGCTGCACCGGCTCGCGGACATGGGGGAGCACTGGGAGCGGACCACCGGGCTGCCGATCCCGCTGGGCGCGATCATCGCCAAGCGGTCCCTCGGAGCGCGGACGCTGACCCTGCTCGCCGACTCGATCCGCGACTCCGTACGGGCCGCCTGGGACGACCCCGAGGCGGCGCGGCCGTACGTCATGGCGCACGCCCAGGAGATGGACCCGGCCGTCGCCGACCAGCACATCGGGCTGTACGTCAACGAGTTCACCGCCGACCTCGGCGAGGACGGCTACGCGGCCGTACGGGGCCTGCTGACGCGTGCGGCGGCCGAGGGACTGGTACCGCCCCTCGGCCCGGACGCACTGCGGTTCCCCTGACCCGTACCGGTGCGGGTACCGGTACCGGACGTCCGACCGGATCGGACGTCCGACCGGATCAGACGTCCAGCTGGTCGGCGACGGCGCGCAGGAGCCCCGCGATCTGCTTCCCGGAGGTGCGGTCCGGGTAGCGGCCCTTCTCCAGGTTCGGCGTGAGGTTCTCCAGCAGGGTCGTCAGGTCCTGGACGATGGAGGCCAGCTCGTCGGGCTTCTTGCGCTGGGCCGCCGCGACCGACGGGGTCGGGTCGATGACGGTCAGGGACAGGGCCTGGTCACCCCGCTGCCCGGCGACCACGCCGAACTCCACCCGCTGTCCCGGCTTCAGCGTCTCGACTCCGGCGGGGAGGACCGAGGAATGGACGAAGACGTCACCGCCGTCGTCGCGGGAGAGAAAGCCGAAGCCCTTCTCACTGTTGAACCACTTGACTTTGCCGGTGGGCACGTCTGTCCTCGTCCTCGTACTCGTCGGGAAACCGCTTCTGAAAACTGCTCTTGATAACGCTCGGGCGAGTCCTGGTGACCCACCGCAACCAAGGCTAATGGTCTTCGGGCAGGTGACAAGACGTCGCCCGGTAGTTCCCTCCGGCCAGGAACTACCCTGGTCCGGTGGCTGACAAAACCCAAACGAATTCCACGGCGCCCGGCGACGGCCTGGTCCGGGCCGGCGGCGTCGTCTTCATCATCGGTGCCGTGGCCACTCTGGTCACGGTGGCTCCGTTGTTTTTCGGTATGGAGCCCTTTCCGACGTACATGTTCGTACTGAGCATGCTCATGGGGGTCGGATTCCTGATGGCCGGCGCGGGAGTACTCCGCTCGGCCGCAGCGGGCCGCCGTCAGGCACGCGCCGGGCAGTGACCCCGTCAGGCGCGTGCCGTGCGGTCAGCCGCCGCGGGCGCGCCGCGCGCTGAGCCTTCAGGCCCCCCGTCGGGCAGCACCCCGCCAAGACGCGCGCCGGGCGATGCTCCCGTCAGGCGCGCCCCGGGCACCGGCCCCACGCCCGGCGATCAGCCGCCAGGCCGCGCCCGGCGGCGACTCCGTCCAAGCGCACGCCCGGCACCGGCCCTGTCAGGCGCGCCCCGGGCGGGGAGCCGTCAGGGGCGTGCCGAGCGGTGGTCCGAGAGCCAGCGGGGGAACTCGGTCAGGTCGCCGAGGACGACGTCCGCGCCCGCCGCGCGCAGTTCCGCCGGGTCGCACGGGCCGGTGGCGACCGCGACCGCCAGCGCCCCGGCGGTCCGCGCGCCGCGCACATCACCCACATGGTCGCCGACGTACACACCCGCGTCGTGCTCGCGCAGCGCCAGCGCCTTCTGCTCGGCCCACAGATCGCCGATCACCGCGTCCGGTTCGATGCCGAGGTGGGCGAGGTGCAGCTTGGCGTTGGGCTCGTGCTTCGCGGTGACGACGATCGCGCGTCCGCCCGCCTCCCGTACGGCCGCCATGGCGTCGCGGGCGCCGGGCAGCGCCGGCGTGGGGGCTATGGCGTACGTCGGGTACATCGCCCGGTACAGGTCCGCCGCCTCCTCGACCCGCTCGGCCGGGAACCAGTTGACCAGTTCGTCCTCCAGGGGCGGCCCCAGCCGGGTGACGACCAGATCGGCGTCTATGCGGGTGCCGGTCCGCTCGGCCAGCGCCAGGTAGCAGGCGCGGATACCCGGCCGGGAGTCGATGAGCGTCATGTCGAGGTCGAAGCCGACAGTGAGCGGCGCGGACGGAGACGGCGCGGACGGGGGCGGGGTCATAAAGGCCATACCCGCCATTGTGCCTGCGCCTCTTGCGAGGTCAGCGGGGGCGTTGGGAGCGCCAGGTGAGGAACAGGGCCGAGGTCACCGCCGCGGCCCGGACCACCCAGGGCCAGGTTTCGGAGACGGCGTCGTTCATGGTGCCGTCGGCGATGGGGGTGCCCCAGCGTTCCTCGGTCCGGCCCCAGAGCCAGACGATCCCGCCCGCGACCGCGAGGCCCGGCAGGACGACGACCGCCCACTTGATCTCGGCCTGGGTGAGGCGGCGGGAGGCGTAGGCGATGACCCAGCCGAGGAGCAGGGCGAACCAGTTGCCCAGGACGGCGCCCACGACCAGCAGGCCCGCGGCGACCAGGAGCAGGGGGTTGCTCCAGCGGCCGGACGGGAGGCGCAGGAACCGGCGCCCGGCGGAGCCGGTGCCGGTCTCGGCCTCGGTTCCGGCTTCGACCACGGCCGGCGCGGGCGTCTTCCCCTCCGGGCCCGTCGCCCCGTCCGGTTCCTTCGACGGCGGGGGCTTGAGCAGCTCGGGGATCTCCACGCCGCCGACGAAACCGGTGACCTCGTCGCCGACGCCGAAGGGGCTGTCGTCCACCCGCCACCAGTCGGGCTGGGTGGAGCCGTCCCCGAGTTCGTCCGTACCGGCCTGGTGCGGCGGGGACGGTACGCCGGTGGAGGAAGGCGCGGGGTGCGGGTTCCCGGCCGGACGGGGCCGGGGGACGGCGCGGCGCAGGACGTCCCTCGCGCGCCCGCCGCGGTCCCCGCTCCGCTGGGCGGGGACCGCGGCGGGCGGCGGTGCGGGTCTGTTCGCGGTGGGTCCCTCCGGCCGGAGATCCGTGCCACCGGCCCCGGCCGCCCCGGCCGCCCCGGCCGCCCCGGCCGTCCCGGAGGGGTCCGCGGCCGCCGCCACGACCTCGTCCGGGGTGCCCATGCGGGAGATGATGCGGCGCACGGCGGCCGGGGAGTCGACCGCGGACCTCGCCCGGCGCCGGTCGATCTCGTCACGCAGCCGGGCGACCAGACCCATCCGGGTCGCCGACGGCAGCTGCCGCTGCTGCGCCACGTCGCCGACGCGGCTCAGGTACTCGTAGACGACCTGGTCACTCTCGATACCCACGAAGTCCCCTCCGGGGCGGATGCGTTGGTACACGACGTCGGACGACGGTACCGCGAGTCCGGTCGGCCGGCCCAACTCCGCGCACCCCACCGGCGCACCCACCCGCTACCGTGAGGCGGATGAGCACCGAGGAGAAGCCCGCGGCGGCCCCCCGATCCCTCGCGGAGGCGCTCCGGGGACGGGACGACGCCGGGCTTGCCGCGCTCCTGCGCAGCAGGCCGGACCTCGTCACGCCCGTGCCCACCGACCTCACCCAACTCGCCACCCGGGCCGGGACCCGTGCCTCGGTCGTGCGGGCCCTGGAGCGGCTGGACCGGTTCGCGCTGCAGACCGCGCAGGCGCTGGCCGTGGCGGCCGATCCGGCGTCGTACGACGAGCTGCTCGGGCTGCTGGCGGGCGACGAGGGCGACCCCGCGGTGTCCGCCGCGCTGCCGCACGCCGTGCGGACGCTGCGCGAACAGGCGCTGGTGTGGGGCGGCGACGACCGGATGCGGCTGGTCCGTACGGCCCGTGAGCTGCTCTCCCCCTCCGCGCAGCACCCCTCGCCGACCGGTCTCGGCCCGAGCGTGCGGGAGGCGACGGCCGGGATGTCCCCGGGGCGGATCCAGGAGATCGTCACGGCGGCCGGACTGCCGTCCACCCATGACTCGGTCTCCGCGGTGACCGCCCTGACCGGGCTGTTCACGGACCGGACGCGGATGTCGGCGTTGCTCGCCGAGGTGCCGTCCGAGTCGATGGAGGTGCTGGAGCGACTGGTGTGGGGACCGCCCTACGGCCAGGTCACCGCCGATCCGGCGCCCCGGCTGCGCCTGCTGCTGGACCGGGGGCTGCTGCTGCCGACGGGGCCCGGGACGGTCGTCCTGCCGCGTGAGGTGGCGCTGCATCTGCGGGGCGGACGGGCGCACCGGGTGACCGAGCCGGTGGCGCCACCTGTTGAACCCGCGACCGCGACCGCGCACCGTCCACAGGTTGTGGACGCGGCGGCGGCCGGGCAGGCGTACACGGCGCTGGCGACCGTCGAGGAGCTGCTGAAGGACTGGGACGAGGGCGGCCCGGCGGTGCTGCGGTCCGGCGGGCTGAGCGTGCGGGACCTGAAGCGGACCGCCGTCGCCCTGGACGTGCCCGAGCCGGTCGCCGCGTTCTGGGTCGAACTGGCCTATGCGGCAGGGTTGTTGGCCTCCGACGGGGAGGCCGACGAGCGGTACGCGGCGACCCCGGCGTACGACACGTGGCTGGAGCGGCCCGCCGCCGAACGCTGGACGGTGCTGGCCACGGCGTGGCTGGCGGCGACCCGGACCCCGGGGCTGGTCGGCGGGCGGGACGCGAAGGACCACGCGGTGGCGGCGCTCGGCCCGGGGCTCGACCGGTCGGCGGCGCCCGAGGTGCGGCACCGGGTGCTGGCGCTGCTGGCGGGGCTGCCGGAGGGGGCGGCTCCGGTGGCCGAGTCGGTGTGGGCGCGGCTGCGGTGGGAACGCCCGCCGCGCGCCGGCGGGGGCGACGGCGAGGACCTGCGCTCCCGGCTCGCCCGGTGGACGCTCACCGAGGCGGAGATGCTGGGGATCACCGGCCGGGGGGCGCTGTCGGCCCACGGGCGGGCGCTGCTCGGCCTGCCCGCGCCGAAACCGGCCCCCACGGCGGAACCGGAGCCCCGGGGACCGGGCGCCCGGTTGCCGGTCCACCACCGGCCGGCCCCGCCGCCGGCCCCCCTCTCCCCCGCCGAGCCGAGGGACGTCGCCGCCGCCGCCCGGCTGCTGGCACCGCTGCTGCCCGAACCGCTGGACCACGTCCTGCTCCAGGCCGACCTGACGGCCGTCGCGCCGGGCCCGCTGCAACGGCCGCTCGCGGACATGCTGGACGTACTCGCGGACGTGGAGTCGAAGGGCGGGGCGACCGTCTACCGGTTCACGCCGGGCTCGGTACGCCGTGCCCTGGACGCCGGACAGACCGCCGCGGACCTGCACGCCTTCCTCGCGGCGCACTCCCGCACACCGGTTCCGCAGCCGCTGGCGTATCTGATCGACGACGTGGCCCGCAAGCACGGGCATCTGCGGGTGGGCGCGGCCTCCGCGTACGTGCGCTGCGACGACGAAGCGGTACTGAACGAGATCCTCGCCGACAAGCGGGCCGCGGGGCTGGGGCTGCGCCGTCTCGCGCCGACCGTACTGGCCGCGCGGGCCGATCCGGCCGGCCTGCTGGAGGGGCTGCGTCAGATGGGGTTCGCGCCGGCCGCCGAGTCCGCCGAGGGCGACGTCCTGATCACCCGCGCCCATGCCCGCCGCACCCCGCCGCGCACCCCGCCCGAGCCGGTTCCGGAGGGGCCACCGGTGCCCGACGACACCCTGCTCGCGGCGGCGGTCCGGGCCGTACGGGCGGGCGACCTCGCCTCCACCGCCCCCCGCAAGCCCCGGGGCGGGGCGGGGGCGGCGGCCGGAGCGGGGGGCGGGGGCGGCGAGCTGCCGCGCACCGGGTCCGCCGAGACCCTCGCCACCGTGCAGGCCGCCGTCCTCACCGGCGAGGCGCTGTGGATCGGCTACGTCAACGCCGAGGGCGCGGCCAGCCAGCGCGTCATCGCCCCGGTCCGCGTCGAGGGCGGCTTCGTCACGGCGTACGACCACACCGCCGACGAGGTCCGCACCTATCCGCTGCACCGGATCACGGGCGTCGCGGAACTGGCGGACGACGAAAGCTGAGCCCGATCTGCCGACGAACACCGGCGATCAGGCAAACTGGACGTTTGGCCGAGCTGTGCCCGTGCAGTGCCCGTGCCGAGCCCGTCGCAGAAAGGCAGCCGCGCGTGAATGGTCCGCTCATCGTCCAGTCCGACAAGACGCTTCTCCTGGAAGTCGACCACGAGCAGGCGGACGACTGCCGTCGCGCCATCGCGCCCTTCGCCGAACTGGAGCGGGCCCCGGAGCACATCCACACCTACCGGGTGACCCCGCTCGGCCTGTGGAACGCGCGGGCCGCCGGCCATGACGCCGAGCAGGTGGTGGACGCACTGGTGCAGTACAGCCGCTACCCGGTGCCGCACGCGCTGCTCGTCGACGTCGCCGAGACGATGGACCGCTACGGCCGGCTCAGCCTGCTCAAGCACCCGGCGCACGGTCTCGTCCTCACCAGCACCGACCGGCCCGTGCTGGAGGAGGTGCTGCGCTCCAAGCGGATCGCCCCGCTGGTCGGCGCCCGCATCGACCCGGACACCGTCGCCGTGCACCCCTCGGAGCGCGGGCAGATCAAGCAGACGCTGCTGAAGCTGGGCTGGCCCGCCGAGGACCTCGCCGGGTACGTGGACGGCGAGGCGCACCCCATCGAGCTGGTCGAGGACGGGTGGGCGCTGCGCCCGTACCAGAAGCAGGCCGTGGAGAACTTCTGGCACGGCGGCTCCGGCGTGGTCGTCCTCCCCTGCGGCGCGGGCAAGACGCTGGTCGGCGCCGGTTCGATGGCCCAGGCGAAGTCGACCACGCTGATCCTGGTCACCAACACCGTCTCGGCCCGGCAGTGGAAGCACGAGCTGGTGAAGCGGACCTCGCTGACCGAGGACGAGATCGGCGAGTACAGCGGGACGAAGAAGGAGATCCGCCCCGTCACCATCGCCACCTACCAGGTACTGACGACCCGTCGGAAGGGCGTCTACCCCCACCTGGAACTCTTCGACTCCCGGGACTGGGGCCTGATCCTCTACGACGAGGTGCACCTGCTGCCCGCCCCCGTCTTCAAGTTCACGGCCGACCTGCAGGCCCGGCGGCGGCTCGGCCTGACGGCGACCCTGGTGCGTGAGGACGGCCGCGAGTCGGACGTGTTCTCGCTGATCGGGCCGAAGCGGTTCGACGCGCCGTGGAAGGAGATCGAGGCGCAGGGCTACATCGCGCCCGCCGACTGCGTGGAGGTCCGGGTCAACCTCACCGACTCCGAACGGATCGCGTACGCGACGGCGGAGACCGAGGAGAAGTACCGCTTCTGCGCGACGACCGCCACCAAGCGGAAGGTGACGGAGGCGATCGTGCGCCGCTTCGCCGGTCAGCAGATCCTCGTCATCGGGCAGTACATCGACCAGCTGGACGAGCTGGGCGAACACCTGAACGCCCCCGTGATCAAGGGCGAGACGTCGAACGCGCAGCGGGAGAAGCTGTTCGAGGCGTTCCGGCAGGGCGAGATCGGCGTGCTGGTCGTGTCCAAGGTCGCGAACTTCTCGGTCGACCTGCCGGAGGCCACGGTCGCCGTCCAGGTGTCGGGCACCTTCGGGTCCCGGCAGGAGGAGGCCCAGCGGCTGGGCCGGGTCCTGCGGCCCAAGGCGGACGGCCACCAGGCCCACTTCTACTCCGTGGTCGCCCGCGACACCATCGACCAGGACTTCGCGGCCCACCGCCAGCGCTTCCTGGCGGAACAGGGCTACGCCTACCGCATCGTCGACGCGGACGAACTCCTCGCGGAGAGCTGAGCGTGCGCCTCCGGGGCGTCGTTCCCGGGACCGTCGCCCCTCGGGCCGTCGTCCCCCGGGGAGGTCGCGCACCGGCAGGATGATGAACAGCGGCGGCACCGGGGACCGGGGAGAGGAAGGCCGCCGCGGCACGCGGGGTCGACCAACGGGTTCTCCACGGCGGCGGCCAGGACCTGAGCCGGGCTCAGGAGGGGAGGACGCCGCCGAGGGACATCGCCCGGAGGGACCCCGTCCAGGGCGGTCGTCAGGTCCTGCGAGCAGTCGTCGGGGCCGCCCCTGTCGGTCGCCCCGGGGGCCTCGCTCCCACCGGCAGCGTCACCGGCCCCGGGACCGCCAGGAGCACGGCCGCGACGGTGGGCGCCGTCCGGGCCCAGCGGTCCCGGTCGGTCGGGCGGGGCACCGGGGGCCTCAGGGGCGAAGGGGTCGTGGCTCATGGGGCCGGTCAAGCCGCGTGGCCGGCGCCCGCGCATCGGCGTACGTACCCGGGCGGACGGGGGCGGTCACTCACTTCAACACCCGAACGGACGCGTGTCGGTTGCCCGGTCGGCGGACCGCCGATGGTATGACAGCGGGTCCGCTGCCGCGGGCCCGACTCCCGGTCGCTGCGAGGGAAGGGCCTGCCCATGCCACGGACCGCCACCGCCACACGGATACCCCTCACCCGAGCCGCCGGCGCGGCGGCCGGAGCACTGGTGCTGCTGCTCGGGGCGGTCGGCCCGGCGTCCGCGGGCGGACCGGGCGGCGGCGACGGCGTGGTGCTGCGGTGGCGGGACTGCCCGGACGTCACGCAGACCGGGTTCGAGTGCGCGACGGCGAACGTGCCCCTGGATCACACCCGTCCCGGGGACCGCACCATCGAGCTGGCGGTGATCAGGCACCGCGCCGCCGCGCCGGACCGGCGGGTCGGCACGCTGTTCTTCAACCCCGGCGGCCCGGGCAGCCCCGGCACCGTGGGACTGCCGCAGCTGTACGCCAGGTTCCCGGAGGAACTGCGGGACCGCTACGACATCGTCAGCTGGGATCCGCGCGGGGTCGGCGAGAGCACGGCCGTACGCTGCTTCGACACCGCTGAGGAGGCCGCCGCCTGGCAGACGAAGGTCCCGCCGTTCCCGGTGGGCGTGCGTGAACAGCAGGCGTTCGCCGCCGCGTACGCCGACCTCGCGATCCAGTGCGAGCAGCGCGATCCGCAACTGCTGCGCCACGTCTCGACCGCCGACACCGCCCGCGACCTGGACCTGCTGCGCGCCGCGGTGGGCGAGCAGCAACTGCGGTACTGGGGCGTCTCGTACGGCACCCTGCTCGGCGCGACCTACGCGAACCTGTTCCCCGAGCGGGTCGGGCGGCTCGTCCTGGACGGGAACGTGGATCCGCTCGCCTGGCTGGGCGGGGGCGGCACGACGGGCGAGGCCGAAGAGGTGAACACGTTCCTGCGGCTCGGCTCCCACCTCGGTTCGGCCGACACGCTGGCACAGTTCCTCGACCACTGCGGGCGCGCGCCCGTGACCGCTTGCGTCTTCTCGGCGGGCACCCCGGCGGCCACCCGCGACAAGTACGACACCCTGATGCGGCGCCTCGCCGAACGGCCTGCCGGTGACTGGACGTACGCGAGGGCCGTGAGCGAGGTGCGCGGCGGGCTCTACACCGTGCACCCCGGCTGGACCGGCGTCGCGGACCTGTTGGAGGCGCTGTGGTCCGGCCGGCCCCTCCTGGCACCGGGCGTCCCGTCGGGCGGCCCGGCGCGCTACCCGGGCTTCGAGCAGCCGCTCGCGGTGCTGTGCGCGGAGAGCCCCAACCCGCGGTCACCGCTGCGCTACCCCGAACTGGAGCGGCGGGCGGTGGCGGAGTCCGGGGAGCTGGCCCGCTGGTGGGTGTGGGCCAACGAGCCGTGCGCCACGTGGCCGGCCCGGGCGGCCGACCCGTACACCGGCCCGTGGGACCGGGCGACCGCCCACCCGGTGCTGGTGGTGAACACGACCCACGACCCCTCCACCCCGTACCGGGCGGCCCAGGACATGGTCGAGGAACTGGGCGACGCGCGGCTGCTGACCCTGGACGGGTACGGGCACACCGCGCTGGCCAACCCGAGTGCGTGCGTGGGACGGCACGTGGTGCGGTACTTCCTCACCGGCGCGCTGCCGCCGAAGGGCGCGCGGTGCACGCAGGACCTCCCGCCGTTCGCCCCGCCGGCCGAGGCGCCGTCGGCTTCGGAACCGGTGCGGGCGCAGCCCGGGACGCCTGCCGGAGGCCTGCCGCGGGCCGCGACCCCGGGCGGGCCACTGCCGTCGCCGTACGGCGCCTGGCCCCTGGAGGTCGTCGAGGGCCTGCTTCCGCCGCGTGCGTGATCAGCGGCGGCGGCGGACGCCGGCCTCCTCCTCGTACTCGCCGAGGACGGTGACCGAGAAGAAGGCCCCGGCGAAGACCCTGACGGCGCGCAGGGCGTCGCCGACACGGTGCGGGGAGTGGTGGACGGAGCCGGTGACAGTGGCACCGCGGCGCGGAGGGCCCTGGTCACCGGCCCGGTTGCCCGGGAGGAAGGTCGCTGCGCTCATGTGTCCAGAGTGCGCCGGATCGCCCGTCCGGGGCATCAGTCCTCGGGTCCACCTTCGGGTCCCACCAGGTACCCCTTGAGGCAGCCGCTCTCCCCTGCGAGGAGGACCCGGGACCCCGAGGATCCCTGAGGGGCACGGGCGGGAGGGAAACCGTTCGCCCCCGGGACCTGCGGCCGACTAGAATCTCCCGCTCGCCCCGGCCGCGCTGTCTGCGTTGCCTGCGTTGTCTGCATTGTCAGCGTTGTCCGGGGTTCTCCCGCCTCCCTCGCCGGAGCGCCACCGCCCGGACGGAAACCGGCCGGTCAGCCATGCCGTGATCACGCGGCATCACCGTCAGCACCAGCCGGAGGCAGCCCCGTGCCCGCGCACGTCCCCGAACCCGAACCCGCCCCCACACCCACGCCCGCGCCCGCCGACGCCGGCCCACTGGACCGCGAGCGTGCGCACCTCGCCGCGTCCCGTACCGCCCTGCGGGCCATGCGCGCGGACGTCGAGGCCCTCGACCTCCGCGACGTCACCGCGAACTGGGTCAACGCGCAGATCCTGGAACGCCAGATGGCGGAGCGCGTCAAGGCACTGGCCGACCTCAGCGACACCCCGCTGTTCTTCGGCCGGCTCGACCACCTGCACGCCCCGGGCGCCGAGGGGGCGGAAGGGGCCGAGGGCGAGGTCTTCTACGTCGGTCGCCGCCATGTGCACGACGCCGACGGCGACCCGATGGTGATCGACTGGCGGGCGCCGGTCTCGCAGCCGTTCTACCGGGCGTCCAAGAAGGACCCGATGGACATCGCGCTGCGCCGCCGTTTCGGCTACACCGGTGGCGACCTCACGGCGTACGAGGACGAGCACCTGTCCGACCCGACCGAGGGGGCCGTCACCAGCAAGCTGCTCCAGCAGGAGATCGAGCGCCCACGCGTCGGCCCGATGCGGGACATCGTCGCCACCATCCAGCCCGAGCAGGACGAGATCGTACGGTCCGGCCTGTCGGGCAGCGTCTGCGTGCAGGGCGGCCCCGGCACCGGGAAGACCGCCGTCGGCCTGCACCGGGTGGCGTACCTCCTGTACGCCCACCGCGAGCGGCTGGCCCGCACGGGCACGCTGGTCGTCGGGCCGAACCGGTCCTTCCTGCAGTACATCGAACAGGTGCTGCCCGCGCTGGGCGAACTGGCGGTCGGGCAGGCGACGGTGGACGACCTGGTGGCCCACGTCGAGGTGCGCGGGACGGACGACGCGCGGGCCGCGCTCGTCAAGGGCGACGCGAGGATGGCCGAGGTCCTGCGCCGGGCCCTCTACGCGCACGTGACGATGCCCACCGAACCGGTCGTCGTCGTACGCGGCTCACGCCACTGGCGGGTACCGGCGTACGAACTGGAGGAGATCGTCCGCCAGTTGCTCGACCGCGACATCCGCTACGGCGCCGCCCGCGAGGCCCTGCCGCAGCGCGTCGCACACGCCGTGCTGGTGCGGATGGAGCGTGCCGGGGAGGCGCCGGACGACAGGGTGCAGGACACGGTGGCCCGCACCAGCGCGGTGAAGGCGGCGGTGAAGACGGTCTGGCCGGCCGTCGACCCGGCGAAACTCGTCCTGCGCCTGCTGGCGGACCCGGACTTCCTGGCCGAGCACGCGGCCGGGCTGCTGGACGAGGACGAGCAGAAGGCGGTCCTGTGGACGAAGCCGGCGCGGTCGGTGCGGTCCGCGAAGTGGTCGGCGGCCGACGCGGTCCTGATCGACGAGGCCACCGACCTGATCCGGCGCACCCCCTCCCTCGGGCACGTGGTGCTCGACGAGGCGCAGGACCTCTCCCCCATGCAGTACCGGGCGGTGGGCCGGCGCTGCACCACCGGCTCGGCGACCGTCCTCGGCGACCTGGCGCAGGGCACCACGCCGTGGGCGACCCGGAGTTGGCAGGAGGCGTTGGCCCACCTGGGCAAACGGGAAGCGGTGGTCGAGGAGTTGACCGCGGGTTTCCGCGTCCCGACGGACGTGATCGCGTACGCCTCCCGGCTGCTCCCGCACATCGCGCCGGGGCTGACGCCGGTGGCGTCGATCCGTGACAACCCGGGCTTCTTCGAGGTCCGCCCGATCACCGGCAGCGGCGAAGTGGTCTCGGCCTGCCGTGAGTTGCTGGGCCACGAGGGCTCGATCGGCCTGATCGCCGCGGACGCCCGCGTCCCGGAACTGGCCCGGGAACTCAATGCGGCGGGCCTCGGGCACGTCGCGCCCGGCGAGGAGACGACGCACGACACCCGGCTCACCCTGGTCCCGGCGTCACTGGCGAAGGGCCTGGAGTACGACTACGTGGTCCTGGACGAGCCCCGCGCCGTCGTCGACGCCGAGCCCGACGAACGCACCGGCCTGCGCCGCCTGTACGTCGCCCTGACCCGAGCGGTCTCGGGCCTGATCGTGACCCACGCGGCCCCGCTGCCGGAGCAGTTGCTGAACTGATCCGGTGCGTGGCGCCGGTGTCAGTCCCCGTCCACCGCCCGGCGCCACTCGGCCACGGCCGCCGCCGAGACGGGTCCGTTCCACCCGTTCGGCCGGGCCGCGCCACCGATGTGGAAGGCACGGATCCCGGCGCCGAGCAGCGTGGGCACCTGCTCCAGCCGCAGCCCGCCGCCCACGAGCAGCTGCTGCTCGTACCCGGGTTCGCCCTGCCCCCCTCGCCGGGCCTCGGCGAGCAGCGTCGGCAGCCCGTCGGCCACACCGCCGGGCGCGCCGGCCGTGAGGTAGGCGTCGAGGCCCGGCAGTCCGTCGAGCTGCTTGCGCAGGGCGTCGCGGTCGGCGGCGCGGTCGATGGCGCGGTGGAAGGTCCAGCGGCAGCCGTCCAGCGCGTCGACCACCCGCTCCACCGCGCCCAGATCCACACCGCCGTCCGCGTCCAGGAACCCGAGGACGAACTCCTGTGCCCCCGCGTCCCGCATCTCCCGCGCCGTGTCCACCAGCCGGCCGAGGTCGCCCGCGGCGAACCCGTCCGCCAGCCGCAGCATCACCCGCGGCGGGATGTCGACGGCCGCGCGCACGGCGGCGACGGTGCGGGCGGCCGGGGTGAGCCCGTCGGCGGCCATGTCGGTGACCAGCTCGAGCCGGTCCGCGCCCCCGGCCTGCGCGGCGACGGCGTCCTCGACGTCGAGGGCGATCACCTCCAGGACTGCACGCTTGCTCATGGGACCCCATTCCTCGGCATCGATCGGCGGCGACTAGAGGTCTAGTCCAATCCACCCTACGCCCGCCGACCGAGGATCCGCGCCCCTGGAGCCCTCGCCGCGCCTCACTCGCCGAAGATGTTCAGCTCCGCCGCCTGTGCCCCGGCCAGCTCGTACGCGGCGCCGTCCACCGGCCGCCCCGCGTAGAGCCGTACGAGCGTCGGCCCGTCCCCGATGTACCGCGCCGGGGGCCGCCGGCCCGAGGTGTCGCCCAGCCGCAGGGGCTCGTCCACGTCGTCGAGGTCGGCATGCAGCGGAAGGTGCCCCTTCCGACCGGTCACGTAGGCCAACAGGGAGAACGCGGACGGCAGCCCCGCACCCGCGTACGCGCCGGGCTCCCCGAACGCCTCACGCACGTCCCCCGCGTGCACCCACTCGCCCAGCGCGAGGACGTCCAGCGCCCCGTCCGCCTTCGCGATCACCGGCCCGGCCTCGGTCATCCCGCGCTCGAGCTCGTCGACGACCTGGGCGTTGGTCCACGCGCCCCGCTCGGCGATGTCCCGGTCGTTGGACGCGGGCGAGAACACCCCCTCCTCGAACCGGCGCTCCACCACCCGCGTCAGCGCGGCCGAGCAGTGCGCCAGCACGTCCCGCACCGTCCACCCCGGACACGCCGCCACCGGCAACGCGAAGTCCGCCTCGGGCCTCCTCCGCAACAACGGGATCAGCGCGTCCCGCTCGACGGTCAGCAGCCGCCCGGGCAGCTCCGGGTCTCGTACGTTCTGCACATCCGCAGGAGTCGTCATGCCCCCCACGCTAGTGGCGGCTCCGCCCCCGGGAGGGGAATCGTTCCGGGGCGGGCGCGGGAGTCACTCCGTGGACGGGGCCGGGGCCGGGGCCGGGAGCGCGGCGAGTTCGCCCAGGGTCCGGGCCGCCGGCGCCGGATCGACCAGCCACTTCAGGTGACTGCCCGCGAGCGTGCGGACGTCGTACGGGTTGTCCGGCGTCAGCTCGTCGCCCTCGCGGATCAGCCGGTCCTGCAGGGCGAGCGGCATGCTCGCGTCGTCGGCCAGGCGGACGAAGGTCTTCGGGACACGCCCCCAGGTCGCCGCCTGCGCCCGGTCGGCGGAGGTGCCGACGTCCAGGTTCTCGTCGGGCTGGAAGGTGTTCAGGAAGGTCAGGAACTCCTCGTCGGTGCCGTCGGCGAGGAAGGCCGCCTTGAGCGCCGCGAGGGCGGCCGGGTCCGCGGTGCGGAAGTTGACGCGGAGCAGGCCGAGTTCGGCGGGGTTCCCGGCCATCGCCAGGCCCAGGGAGGCGGCGTCGACCGTGGCCATCTCCGGCTCGGCGTAGTAGTCGCCGACGTCGAGCGCGACCGGGCACCAGGCCGCGACGTAGACGATGCGGTCGATCAGGTCGGGCCGCGCGTTGGCCGCGGCCGTGGCCGTGACGCCGCCGCGGCTGTGGGCGACGAGGATCACCGGGCCGTTCCGCTTGGCCCGCTCCAGGACCCCGATCAGGTGCGCGGCGTTGTCGGCGAGCGTGACGCCCTTGATCGCACCGGGCGCGGTGGCGAGCCCTTCGGGATCCTGCGGCGCCTGGTAGGCGCGGGTGTAGGTCGCCGCGAAGCCGTGGCCGGGCAGGTCGACGGCGACCGAACGGTGCCCGAGCAGGCCGAGTTCGGCCTGGAGCGGCGCGAAGGAGAAGGAGTTCGCGAAGGCTCCGTGGACCAGTACGAACGTCGGTTGCACCTGGCGGCTCACTTTCTGCTTCCTCGCGGCACCCGCGATCTTTTCCGGAAAGCACTCGGGCCGCTCCCGAAGGAACGGCCCCAGGACCTGGTGCAGCCATATGCACCGTGTTCTGTTTGCTACCGCCGATGCTGCCAAGACCGACGGAAGTGGGCCAAGCCGACGTCACGCCATGTTGACGTCGCTTTTCGGTCAGTGAGCGTGGCTCGCGTGCGCGACGAAGGCGGACCACGTGGCGGGGTTCACCGTGAAGGTGCCCCGGCCGGTGTCCTTGGAGTCTCGGACGTGGACGGAGGCGGGGAGGGCAGCGACCTCGACGCACTCGCCGCCCGCGCCACCGCTGTAGCTGGACTTGAACCAGTGGAGCGCCTGTGCCTGGGACTGCTCGGTGTTCATAGGTCTCCTTGCAGCAACTTCTCGATGTGACGCACGGATTCGTCAGGGGACAACGCCTGCGCCCGCAGGATTCCATACCGCACGGCGAACCCACGTACGCTTTCCCGCTTGGTGATCACGCGCCCGTTGGCCTGGCTCTCCACATACGCCACTTGCTCACCGCCCTCCGGGGTCATCATCGTGAACGGCCCGTCCGCCCCCGCGTGATCGGTGACCCGGGTCGGCATGACCTGAATCTCGACATGGGGGTTCTCGGCGACGAGCAGCACGTGCTCCAACTGACCACGCAGCACGTCCACCCCGCCGAACGGCCGCTCCAGCACGGACTCCTCGATGACGAAGCTGAGCGTCGGCGCGGGCTTCCGCTCATAGATCTTGTGGCGTGCCATCCGCGCCGCCACCATCTGCTCGATCTCGTCCTCGCGCCGCCGAGGCCTCCACACGGTGAACATGGTCCGCGCGTACTCCTCCGTCTGGAGCAGACCGGGCACGGCCAGCACCGCATACGCGTGGAACTCGACGGCCTCCTCCTCGATCCGCGCCGCGTCACGGAAGAACGCCGGGTACCGCGTGAGCGCCACGGCCCGCTTCATGGCGAGCAGCAACCCACCGCCCTCCAGCAGGCTGTCGAGGTTGTCGATGGTCTCCGGCCGTGGAATCCGGCGCCCCTGCTCGATCGCGGCGATCTGCGCCTCGCTGTATCCGAGCCGTGGGGCGAGCGCGGCCTGAGTGAGCCCGGCCCGCTCGCGGAGGATCTTGACCTGCCTGCCGAAGGAACGCAGCAACTCGTCGGCGGGATCCTCATTCCGCGCTGCCTGCTCCGCGACCTGCACCATGGGCTGCCCCTCTCCCTCACCGACAGGCACTCTCGGCATCCCTACAACAACGCTGTGTAAGGGATTCGCTGCTGGTCACGGTATGCATGCAACGGCACGCTCACTCACATGACGACAGAAACTCCCCCCATCGAGCGCACCGGCCAATCCTCCGCACACGCCGAAGGGTTCTCCATGTGCTTCACCTCCACCCCGCGAGGCGCCCGTCTGGCCCGTCGGCTCGCTTCCCACCGCCTGGACGCCTGGGGCTTCCCGTACGAGTCCGAGGTGAACGAAACCGTGACGCTCGTCGTGGCCGAGCTCAGCGCCAACGCGGTGACCCACGGCCGCGTCTCCGGCCGCGACTTCCGTCTGAGCCTGACACTGGCCGTCGCACGTGATCTCGTTCGCGTCGAGGTCACCGACACTCGAGACGACGGCTTCCTCCCGGCCCGGCCCTGCGCTCCCCAGGATCCTGAGGCGGTGGAGGGCCGCGGTCTCTGGCTGGTGTCCTGCCTGACGAGCCGACTGTCCGTCGAGGCACGCGACGAGGGAGGGCCGGGCAAGACGGTACGAGCCGAGCTGGAGCTCTGCGGCGAAGTTCCCGCGATCCGCCAGGTCGGGAAGAATGGCCACATGGCCGACACCGACGTCCTGCGCCCCCGTTTCGCCCGTGCTCTGGAGGGGGCCCGGGGTTCCGGGGGCGGACCCGAGCCTGTGCCGTATGCCGACAACCTGCTCGCCCGCTGGCAGGAGCCTCAGCGGCACTACCACACGCTCGCCCACCTCACCGCCGTGCTCGATCACGTCGACGAGCTGGAGGCGTACGCGGGCGACCCGGACGTCGTGCGGCTCGCGGCCTGGTTCCACGACGCCGTGTACCTGCCCGACCGCTCCGAGAACGAGGAGCGGTCCGCGCGGCTCGCCGAGCGGGCGCTGGCCGAGGCCGGGGTTCCGGAGGCGAAGGTCGCCGAGGTGGCGCGGCTGGTGCGGCTCACCGTCACGCACGACCCGGCCGAGGACGACCGGGACGGTCAGGTGCTGTGCGACGCCGACCTGGCGATCCTCGCCTCGCCCCCGTCGGCGTACGCCGTCTACACCGCCGCCGTCCGCGCGGAGTACCACTTCGTGCCGGGTGACGCCTTCCGTGAGGGCCGGGCCGCCGTCCTGCGCCGACTCCTCGCCCTGCCCCGCCTGTTCCGCACCCCTCACGGGCAGGAGCACTGGGAGGCCACCGCCCGGTACAACATCGGCGGCGAGTTGGAACTGCTGACGCAATGAGACCGGCCGGAGTGGCGTCATGGACCAGCTCTCTGCTGGAGGGATCACATTCCGTGAGTGAACAGCCCGTCCATCCGGAAGCGCCTGTCGAACCGCCGCCCATGCGGACCCTCGGCGAAGTCCGGGCCGCCCTTGCCGCCGGGCTCGGTTTCCCGGGCGACCTGGCCCGCCTCGAAGCCGAACTGGCGGCCACCCTCGACCGTGTCGACTTCACGGACCTGCGTGAGGTGTCCGAGCTGATCGCGACGTATCGCGGGCATGTCCTGACACGCTGCGACCCCGACTTCGAGGCCTCCCTTGCCGAGGGCATCGAGCTGGCCCGTGCGTTGAAGCTGGAGAGTCCCCGTTGACCGAGCCGGCGGCCGTCGTGGAAGTCACGTACACCGCACGCAAGCGCCTCGGCCTCTTGGGCCCCGCCGCCGAGGCGGTCGTCGAGGCGTTACGTACGGAGCTGGAGCGGACGCAGCAGCTGGGCTGTCGCGTCCGTGTACTCGACCGGGGCGCGGAGGTCTGGGTGACGCGTGTCGAAGCCCGTGCGAACTGCCCCGCCCTGTCCGTCACCTATGCCCACCTTCCCCACCCGGCTCCCCCGACCTGTGCCATCGTGTCGGTCGTACCGGACGACTCGGGGAACGAGGGGGACGAGGATGACAAGGGCTGACGAGCCGGCGGGCGAGAGCACGATCCGCATACCCACCGACCGCCTCACCCTGGCGAGCATCACTCCCGCGGTCGCGTCCGACCTGTCGTCGAGCGGTGACGGCGGCTACCGGTGGGTCGGTTCCGCTCCCGCCGACGGGACCCGGGTCGGGGCCGGGTTGATGGTCGAGCAGTACGAGGAGGGGACCTTCCACCCGGAGTGGACCATGTACGTGCTGGTCCGGCGGGCGGACGACCTCGCGGTGGGCGCCATGGGATTCCACCGCGCTCCGGACGGGGACGGCCGCGTGGAGATCGGCTACGACCTCGTCGAGGGCGCCCGCGGCCACGGCTACGCCACCGAGGCGCTGCGCGCGCTGTCGGCGTGGGCGCTCGCGCAGGACGGCGTACGGACCGTCACCGCCGTCATCGACCGCGCCAACGTGCCCTCGCAGAACGTCGTCACCCGCGCCGGATTCACCCGGGTCGCCGAGAACGCGGGTGAGGACGCGGGTGAGGACGCGGGCGAGTACGTCTACGAGATCCGCCGCTGAACCGCGCCGTCGCGCACCGCGCTCTTGCGCACCCGCAGCCCCGCCCCGTACAGCAGCCGCACCACCTCGCGGCTGCTGACCTCCACCGCCCCGGCGAGCACGACGTCCGGGTACCGGTGCTGGGGGATGTCGTAGTGGTCGCGTTCGAAGGCGCGGCGGGGGACGCCGAGGGCGGCGGCGAAGGCGTGCAGTTCGTCGTAGGAGACGTCGCTGACCAGGTGGGACCAGAGTCGGCCGTGTCCCGGCCAGGTGGGCGGGTCGATGTACAGGGTCACGTCGAAGCCGCCTCGCCCAGCGAGCCGACCGCCGCGACCTTCACGCCCGCCAGGTGGCACACCCAGTGCGGATCGGGGCCGAGTTCCGGCTCCACCTCCAGCGCGTGCGGGTCGCCGGAGCCGCACACCGGGCACAGCGGCCAGCGGCCGTACCGCTCCAGCAGGGCGTCCTGCACGTCCTGGGCGACCAGACCGGCGACGAACCCGGCGCCCTCCGGCCACTGCTCGACCCACCAGCGCCGGTGCGCGACGGACTCCTCGACGAGCGAGACGACGTCCGCCTCGGCGACCTCGTGCGCGACCAGGTCCGCGAGCACGAGCGCGCGGGCCGCGTGCAACGCCTGCTCCAGGGGGCTGACAGGGCCGACGGGGGTGTCGTCGGGATCGCCGGGATCGTCATGGGGGGCCATGCCCCCATTGTGCGCACCCTTGACCGCACCACCGAAACGAAAATATCTTTCAAGGGTGACCCAGGACGTGAAGGAAATTTTCGCACCGCCCGCCCCCGCCGCCCTCGCGGCCAAGGTGCGCACGCTGGCTCCCTCGATGACCCGTTCCATGCAACGGGTCGCCGAGGCCGTCGCGGGCGACCCGGCAGGCTGCGCGGCCCTCACGGTCACCGGCCTCGCCGAGCTCACCGGCACCAGCGAGGCCACCGTCGTCCGCACCGCCCGCCTGCTCGGCTACCCCGGCTACCGCGACCTGCGGCTCGCCCTCGCCGGGCTCGCCGCCCAGCAGCAGTCCGGCCGCGCGCCCTCCATCACGACCGACATCGCGGTGGACGACCCCATCGCCGACGTCGTCGCCAAGCTCGCCTACGACGAACAGCAGACCCTCGCCGACACCGCGGCCGGACTGGACACCGTCCAGCTCGGCGCGGCCGTCGCGGCACTGGCCGGCGCCCGCCGGACGGACGTGTACGGCATCGGCGCCTCCGGCCTGGTCGCCCAGGACCTCACCCAGAAGCTGCTGCGCATAGGCCTGATAGCCCACGCCCCCGGCGACCCGCACCTCGCCGTCACCAACGCGGTGCAGCTGCGCGCCGGTGACGTGGCCGTCGCCATCACGCACTCCGGGTCGACGGGGGACGTCATCGAACCGCTGCGGGTGGCCTTCGAGCGCGGGGCGACGACGATCGCGGTGACCGGCCGCCCGAACGGTCCCGTCACCCAGTACGCCGACCACGTACTGACCACGTCCACGGCCCGCGAGAGCGAGCTGCGCCCGGCCGCGATGTCGTCCCGGACCAGTCAACTCCTGGTGGTGGACTGCCTGTTCGTCGGCATCGCCCAGCGCACCTACGAGTCGGCGGCCCCGGCCCTGTCCGCGTCGTACGAGGC
This sequence comes from Streptomyces sp. NPDC050388, assembly GCF_040655635.1. Classification (NCBI taxonomy): domain Bacteria; kingdom Bacillati; phylum Actinomycetota; class Actinomycetes; order Kitasatosporales; family Streptomycetaceae; genus Streptomyces; species Streptomyces sp. NPDC050388. Next base: position 62,959 of record NZ_JBFAKH010000007.1, on the reverse strand, counting down.
CCTGGCCCACCGGCACCGGAGCGGTCCGCGGTAGCGGACGGGGGCTCGGGGGACACTGCGGGGCCGAGCACGCCCCGCCGCGGTTCCGGCACCGGCCGGAGACACCGGACACAGCCACCGCACACAGACCACCGGACACAGACCACCGGAGAGAACCGTTCCATGACCCACACGTCCGAACCCCGTGGTCTCCGCGCCGAGTTGGAGACCCTGACCACCGAGGCGTTCCGTCCGGAGCTGGCGGACGTCGACCGGCTTCCCACCCTCGACATCGCCCGGCTGATGAACGGCGAGGACGCCACCGTGGCCGGTGCCGTGGCCGAGCAGCTGCCGCGGATCGCCGCCGCGATCGACGCCGTCGCCGACCGGATGGCCCGGGGCGGCCGACTGGTCTACGCGGGCGCGGGCACCGCCGGCCGGCTCGGCATCCTGGACGCCTCCGAGTGCCCGCCGACCTTCAACACCGACCCCGCCAGGGTCGTCGGCCTGATCGCGGGCGGCCCCGGCGCCGTGGTGACCTCGGTCGAGGGCGCCGAGGACTCGGCGGAGCTGGCCGCGTCCGACCTGGCCGCACTGGGGCTGACCCCCGACGACTCGGTGGTCGGGGTCTCCGCCTCCGGGCGCACCCCGTACGCCGTCGGCGCCGTCACCCACGCCCGCGCGCGGGGTGCGCTGACCGTGGGCCTCGCCTGCAACCCGGGCAGCCCGCTCGCCGCGGCGGCCGAGCACGGCGTCGAGGTGGTCGTCGGCCCGGAACTCCTCACCGGCTCCACCCGCCTCAAGGCCGGCACCGCCCAGAAACTCGTCCTCAACATGATCTCGACGATCACGATGATCCGGCTGGGCAAGACGTACGGGAACCTGATGGTCGACGTCCGCGCCTCCAACGAGAAGCTGCGCGCCCGCTCCCGCCGCATCGTCGCCCTCGCCACCGGCGCGGCGGACGCCGAGATCGAACGCGCCCTGGCCGCCACGGACGGCGAGGTCAAGCACGCCATCCTGGTCCTGCTCGCCGACGTGGACGGCCCGACGGCCGCCCGCCTGCTGACCGAGGCCGACGGCCACCTGCGCGCGGCGCTGGCGAAGGCGGGCGGTCAGGGATCCGCGGGGGCCGGACCGGCGGCGGAGGGCTGATCGGTTCGACGGCCCAGGAGCAGGGTGAGGCCGCACAGGCCGCCGACCAGCCAGCTCACCACCGCCCATCCGCCCTGGCCGAGGCCCAGCGTCACGAGGAACGCGACGAACGACGCCGTGAGAACGACGACGGCAGCACGCCGCAACCCGGTGCCGGCGTCCCACTCACGGCGCAGCATGCCGGAACGCCGCCACATCGTCCACAGACCGACACCGGCGACCAGCGCCTGACACACGACGAACCAGGCGGGCACCGGGGGCAGCCCGTCCAGCCCCGCCTCACCACGCCACAGTTCCAGGAGCCCTGCACCCAGGACGAACGGACCGATCAGGCCGAACACCCCCGCCACGGCGCGCACGAAGCCGACGCCCATGACCGACGAGCCGGCGCCGCCGAACGGCGTGGCCGCGCGGGACATCGCGTGGAAGCGGCGGGCCGCCCCCCGGAAATCCGTCGCGACGATCCAGCCGAAGGCGGTCGCGAACACGCCCCAGGCCACCAAGAACATCGCGCCACTCCTCTCGCCGGACATCCGTCCCGGCCAGTGCCGACATCGGATGTGTTCGGGCATGGTAAGCGGGCGCCACAGGCGTTCGACATGCCGGATCCCGGCAATGTCCCAGCTCATCGGATGCCGGAACGCGTACGCGGCGGACGGCTGGATCCACACCGCCCCGCGGTTCGTCCAGGCCGCGAACCGCCCGGAGCGACCGCTCCGCGAGACGGCGACCATCCCCGGTGAACACTGGGATACTGGCCCCACCCCCACACGGAGACGAAGCACATGAACCACGCGCAGCTCACCGCCCTGGGTCGCGCCCTGCGCGTCCTCGGCGAGCACGGCGAGGCGCTGGCCGCCGACACGCCGGACGCCAAGCTGCACGAGGTGCGGGCCGACCTGAAACGCGCGCTGGACCGGCTGGAGGAGAGCGTCGAGACGGCCGCGCCCAGCACCCGCTGCCCCGAGCACCCGACCGGGCCGGTCGACGAGAGCGCCCCCGACCTGTGCCTGCTGTGCGAGACCCGGCGCCGGACCGCCCGCCGCGCCGAGTTCAACGGACCGGCGCCCCACCACCCGCCCACCGAACCCGTCCCGTCCCGGTACGGGATGCACGGCGACCGCCCCCAGCCGCAGCAGCGCTGGCTGCCGGAGCTGTGGAACGGCCAGGCGTGGCAGCTGTGCGGCACCCCGCGCCGGGACCGGCGTGAGGCCGAGCTGTACATCGCGGCGCAGCGGCGCGGGCCCCGGCCCGCCATGGCGTACCGGGTGGTGCACGAGTTCACCGACTACGAGGTGCTGCGCGTGTGGGGGGTGCCGGTCCGGGCCGGCATCGAGCCGTTGGGCGGCCCGTAGCCGACGGGGCCCGCGGCTCAGCTCAGTGTCTGCAGCGACGCCGCGTCGTACGGCTCGAGCTCGTCGAAGCGCCCGCCGAGGACCTTCGCCGCCCAGTCCGGGTCCTGGAGCACCGCACGTCCCACGGCGACGAGGTCGAACTCGTCGCGCTCCAGCCGGTCGAGCAGGTTGTCGAGGCTGCCCAGTTCGGCGCCCTTCCCCCGGAACGCGTCCTGGAAGTCCCCGTTCAGGCCGACCGAACCGACCGTGATGGCGGGCCTGCCGGTCAGCTTCTTCGTCCAGCCGGCCAGGTTCAGCTCCGAGCCCTCGAACTCGGGGAGCCAGTAGCGGCGGGTGGAGGCGTGGAAGGCGTCGACACCGGCCGCCGCGAGCGGGGTGAGGATCGCCTCGAGCTCCTCGGGGGTCTCGGCGAGGCGGGAGTCGTAGGCGTCCTGCTTCCACTGGGAGTACCGGAAGAGGACCGGGAACCCGGGCGAGACCCGCTCGCGGACCGCAGCGACGATCTCCGTCGCGAACCTCGCCCGCGCCACCGGGTCGCCGCCGTAGGCGTCGGTACGGCGGTTGGTGCCCGCCCACAGGAACTGGTCGATCAGGTAGCCGTGGGCGCCGTGCAGCTCCACGCCGTCGAAGCCGATGCGCTCGGCGTCCGCCGCGGCCTGCGCGAACGCCTCGACCACCGCGTCGATGTCGGCCTGCGTCATGGCCTTGCCGGTGCCCTCGGTGCCGTCGGTGCGCACGCCGGACGGGCCGACCGCCGGGGCCTGCGGATACGGCGCCTGCCCCTGCTTGCGGACCATCCCGATGTGCCACAGCTGCGGCACGATCGTGCCGCCCGCCGCGTGCACCGCCTCGGCGACCTTCGTCCAGCCGGCCAGCTGCTCCTCGCCGTGGAACCGCGGCACCCGGTCGCTCAGCCCGGCCGACTCGTGCCCCACGTAGGTGCCCTCGGTGACGATCAGTCCGACACCGGCGGCGGCCCGCCGGGCGTAGTACGACACCACGTCCTCACCGGGCACACCGCCCGGCGAGAACATCCGGGTCATCGGCGCCATCGCGATGCGGTTCGGCACGGTGAGGCCGTTGATGGAGACCGGGCGGGACAGGATCTCCGCGGCCCGGGCGGCGGTGGTGGAGGCGGTGACGGTCATGTGGGGGCTCCTCATGGGATGTACCAGTCGGTATGTGCGCGTGCATCGATCGCACTCCCCCCCCCAACCCCCAAACCCCGAAGGGCATTCCACCCACCGGCACACCCGCCTGTGACCCCGACCACACCCGCGCCGAAGCCCTGCGCCGGACCGGTCCCGCGCACGAGGAACACGGGAACACGGGAACCCGGAAACGCCCGAGGGCGGCACCCCCTGTCGGAAACAGGGGGTGCCGCCCTCGGCACTGACGGACCGGGTCCGAACCTGAGGTGAGTCAGGCTCAGAAGTCCATGTCACCGCCCGGCATGCCGCCCGGAGCGGCCGCGGCGGCCTTCTCCGGCTTGTCGGCGATGACGGCCTCGGTGGTGAGGAACAGCGCGGCGATCGACGCGGCGTTCTGCAGCGCGGAGCGCGTCACCTTGGCCGGGTCGATGATGCCTTCCTTGACCAGGTCGACGTAGTCGCCGGTCGCGGCGTTCAGGCCGTGACCCGGGGTCAGGTTGCGCACCTTCTCCACCACGACGCCGCCCTCAAGGCCGGCGTTGACGGCGATCTGCTTCAGCGGGGCCTCGAGCGCGAGCTTCACGGCGTTGGCGCCGGTCGCCTCGTCACCCTCGAGCTCCAGCTTCTCGAACACCTGGGAGGCCTGGAGCAGGGCCACGCCACCACCGGCGACGATGCCCTCCTCGACGGCCGCCTTCGCGTTGCGAACGGCGTCCTCGATGCGGTGCTTGCGCTCCTTGAGCTCGACCTCGGTGGCGGCACCGGCCTTGATGACCGCGACACCGCCGGCGAGCTTCGCCAGGCGCTCCTGCAGCTTCTCGCGGTCGTAGTCCGAGTCGCTGTTCTCGATCTCGGCGCGGATCTGGTTCACGCGGCCCTGGACCTGCTCCGAGGAGCCGGCACCGTCGACGATGGTGGTCTCGTCCTTGGTGATGACGACCTTGCGGGCCTTGCCGAGCAGGTCGAGGCTGGTGTTCTCCAGCTTGAGGCCGACCTCCTCGGAGATGACCTCGCCGCCCGTGAGGATGGCGATGTCGTTGAGCATCGCCTTGCGGCGGTCGCCGAAGCCCGGGGCCTTGACGGCGACGGACTTGAAGGTGCCGCGGATCTTGTTGACGACCAGGGTCGACAGGGCCTCGCCCTCGACGTCCTCGGCGATGATCAGCAGCGGCTTGCCCGACTGCATGACCTTCTCCAGGAGCGGCAGCAGGTCCTTGACGTTGCCGATCTTGGAGTTGGCGATCAGGATGTACGGGTCGTCGAGCGACGCCTCCATACGCTCCATGTCGGTGGCGAAGTACGCCGAGATGTAGCCCTTGTCGAAGCGCATACCCTCGGTGAGCTCCAGCTCCAGACCGAAGGTCTGGGACTCCTCGACGGTGATGACGCCTTCCTTGCCGACCTTGTCCATGGCCTCGGCGATGAGCTCGCCGATCTGGGTGTCGGCGGCGGAGATGGAGGCCGTGGAGGCGATCTGCTCCTTGGTCTCGACGTCCTTCGCCTGCTCCAGCAGGGCACCGGAGACGGCCTCGACGGCCTTCTCGATACCGCGCTTGAGGGCCATCGGGTTGGCGCCGGCGGCTACGTTGCGCAGGCCCTCCTTGACCAGGGCCTGGGCGAGGACGGTCGCGGTGGTCGTACCGTCACCGGCGACGTCGTCCGTCTTCTTGGCGACTTCCTTGACCAGCTCGGCGCCGATCTTCTCGTACGGGTCCTCGAGCTCGATCTCCTTGGCGATGGACACACCGTCGTTGGTGATCGTGGGGGCGCCCCACTTCTTCTCGAGGACGACGTTGCGGCCCTTGGGGCCGAGCGTCACCTTGACGGCGTCCGCGAGCTGGTTCATGCCGCGCTCGAGGCCGCGCCGCGCCTCCTCGTCGAACGCGATGATCTTGGCCATGTGAAGTGGTCCCTCCAGGACTGGGGGTGATTACTTCGGACCGCGCCCGCGCCCGCGACGGACGGCTCACAGAACCGGTGGTTCCTTGCCCCACCGGCCTGCGGGCCTCACCGACCCGGTCCTTACGTTGTCACTCTCACCTTCAGAGTGCTAACGCCAATGATTAGCACTCGACCCATGCGAGTGCAAGCGCCCCCCGGGGGATCGCCGGACGAGTCAGCCGCGCGCGAACACCCCCGGGCACCGGTCGCCACCCGGGCCCCGGCACGACGAAGGGTCCGCACCCCGGGGGTGCGGACCCTTCGCCAGCAGGAAATTCTTGCGGTTGGTAGCGCGTTCAGGCGGTGACGCGAACCATGTCGGCCTGCGGGCCCTTCTGGCCCTGCGAGATCTCGAACTCGACCCGCTGACCCTCTTCAAGGGTGCGGTAGCCGTCCATCTGGATCGCGCTGTAGTGGACGAAAACATCCGCACCACCGTCGACCGCGATGAAGCCGTACCCCTTCTCCGCGTTGAACCACTTGACGGTGCCCTGAGCCATGCCTAACTCCCCTATTACTGGCCCTTGCACAGATCCACACTTCGCGGATCCGGGTCAGACCTCACCCCCCGACGATCGGGGGCGTGCGCCGGAACGCGTCGACCGCGGCCGAATGTATCCGTCCAACTGCCCTCTGCAACAGGTCAATCGGACGAGAAATCTGGACGGCACCGGTCCGGAATATGACGGGAATTCACCTGATTTCAGGGCAAGTCAGGCCGGGCAAAGCGCGCAAATGCCGCAGAAGTGGCCCAGACTTTGGCTGTATCCAGTCGGGTGCGCGGCAGGAATTGACGGTTCCAGAACGGGGAGTCGGGACCGTGTTCCCCAACCCTACCGTGCTCAACCCCATGGAATTGCCCCCTCCGCTTCTCTCACGGAGGGGGCAGCCTGGTAAACACTCGGTAAGATTATTTACCGAGGGTAATGATCAACCGCCGGCGACGGCCGGGATGATCGACACACCGGCACCGTCCGGGGTCACCGTCTCCAGACCCTGCTCGAAGCGGACGTCGTCGTCGTTGACGTAGACGTTGACGAAACGGCGCAGCTTGCCCTGGTCGTCCAGGACCCGGGCGGAGATCCCGGTGTGGTTCTTCTCCAGGTCGGCGATGACGTCGCCGAGGGTCGCCCCCTCGGCGTTCACCTCGGCCCTGCCGCCGGTGTAGGTGCGCAGGATGGTCGGGATGCGAACGGTCACGCTCATGCGACTTGACCTCCAGTGACGGTGGGAATACTTTGCGTGTCGGCCACCGGGCCGACGGTGTCGGCCCGCGGAGCCGGTGGAAGACCTCGACTCGGGGACGTCCCGGGGACGACCGGCCGTGAAGCAGGACGCCCGGCGGGTGACCGCCGGCCTCCTCGGGACCGGCGAGGGGGTCAGGCGAGACCGGCCTCTCGGAACGACTCGAGGTTGGGACGGATGGTCGCGGTCAGGCCGGTGTCGGCCACCGCGTCCAGCGTCTTGAGACCGTCGCCGGTGTTGAGCACGACGGTGGTCAGGGACGGGTCCAGGACGCCGTTCTCGATCAGCTTCTTCGTGACGCCGACGGTCACACCGCCCGCGGTCTCGGCGAAGATGCCCTCGGTCCGGGCGAGCAGCCGGATGGCCTCCACGACCTGCTCGTCCGTCACGTCCTCCACCGCGCCGCCGGTGCGGCGCGCGATGTCCAGGACGTACGGGCCGTCGGCCGGGTTGCCGATGGCGAGCGACTTGGCGATGGTCTTCGGCTTCTGCGGCCGGACGACGTCGTGGCCCGCCTTGTACGCGGTCGACACCGGCGAGCAGCCCTCGGCCTGCGCGCCGAAGATCCTGTACGGCTTGTCCTCGACGAGGCCGAGCCGGATCAGCTCCTGCAGCCCCTTGTCGATCTTCGTGAGCTGTGAGCCGGAGGCTATGGGGACGACGATCTGGTCGGGCAGCCGCCAGCCGAGCTGCTCGCAGATCTCGTACGCGAGGGTCTTGGAGCCCTCGGCGTAGTACGGCCGCAGGTTGACGTTGACGAAGCCCCAGCCCTCGCCGGCCGGGTCGCCGATCAGCTCGGAGCAGAAGCGGTTCACGTCGTCGTAGTTGCCCTCGATGCCGACGAGTTCACCGCCGTAGACGGCGGCCATGACGACCTTGCCCTGCTCCAGGTCGTGCGGGATGAACACGCAGGAGCGCAGGCCGGCGCGGGCGGCGGCGGCGCCGACGGCACCGGCGAGGTTGCCCGTGGAGGAGCAGGACAGGGTGGTGAAGCCGAAGGCGCGGGCGGCCTCCAGGGCCTGGGCCACGACCCGGTCCTTGAAGGAGTGGGTCGGGTTGCCGGAGTCGTCCTTCACGAACAGGCCGCCGGTGACGCCGAGTTCGCGGGCCAGGTTGTCGGCCTGGACGAGCTGGGTCCAGCCGGGGTTGATGTTCGGCCTGGTCGCCACGTCGGCGGGGACGGGCAGCAGGGGCGCGTAGCGCCAGATGTTCGCGGGGCCCGCCTCGATGCGCCGGCGGAGTTCCTCGGTGTCGTAGGCCGAGAAGTCGTAGGCGATCTCCAGCGGGCCGAAACACTCCTCGCACGCGAAGACGGGGCCGAGGGGGACGCGGTGGCCGCACTCGCGGCAGGACAGCGCGGTGGCGGGACCGAGATCGACGGAGGGCTCGGCGGATCCGGCGGCGGATACGGTGGTGCTTGCGACAGTCTGCACAGCCATGTGAGGCGAGGCCCTTTCTCCTCATCTTCCTCACGACGTGTTTCGCCGTGAGACGGATTTGGCACCTTCCCTAGCCGGGAGCCTCGCGTGGACGATCGGCGATCAGCGTTCGGTGTTCCGCTGTGATCGTCGATCGACGGTGATCCACGAGAACCGGCTGGAGGGTTGCCGGGGCTTCATCGGGCCGTGTCCCTCTGCCCCTCTGGATGAGCTGTATTCGATTGTGTGTCATGCGGTGGTGCGATCGTGCGCCGCGGACGCGAGGAGGGTCGTGACCCCCGGTGTGCAAGGGGCGTCCGCGTTGTTCAAGACTGTAACCGACGGCCAGGACGACGGAGAGGGCGCGTCCGAACCGCGAGATGGATCAACAGGTGCCAGGTGTATGGATCACAGAGGTGAGGAGCCGCAGACCGTGCTGGAAGAAGTCGAGCGCTGGCTGGCCGACCGCTCCTGGTCCGTGGCCGACCGCCCGCTGCACCGCGTCCTGGCCGCGAAGCGCGCCACGGGCCGGACGGTGAGCGTGGTACTGCCCGCGCTCAACGAGGAGGCGACGGTCGGTGACATCGTCAGGGTCGTCCGGCACGAGCTGATGCTCCGGACCCCGCTGGTCGACGAGATCGTGGTCGTGGACTCCGGCTCGACCGACCGCACGTCCGAGGTGGCCGCGGCGGCGGGCGCGACGGTGGTGCACCGGGACACGATCCTGCCCCGCCTCCCCGCCGTGCCCGGCAAGGGCGAGGTGCTGTGGCGCTCCCTGCTCGTCACCCGGGGGGACATCGTCTGCTTCGTCGACGCGGACCTCAGGGGGTTCTCCGCCGACTTCGTCTCCGGCATCGTCGGCCCGCTGCTCACCGAGCCGGACGTCCACCTGGTGAAGGCGATGTACGACCGCCCCTTCACGCTGTCCGACGGGAGCGCCCCCGACACCGCCGCCACGGCCGGTCAGGGCGGCAGGGTCACGGAGCTGATGGCGCGCCCGCTGCTCAACATGCACTGGCCGCAGCTGGCCGGCTTCGTCCAGCCGCTCGGCGGCGAGTACGCGGCCCGGCGCTCGCTCCTGGAACAGCTGCCCTTCCCCGTCGGCTACGGCGTGGAGCTGGGCATGCTGGTCGACGCCCTGCACCTGGTGGGGCTGGACGCCCTCGCCCAGGTCGACGTCGGCGTCCGCCTCCACCGCCACCAGGACGGCCAGGCCCTCGGCCGTATGGCCGCCGCGATCTACCGCACCGCCCAGCTGCGCCTGGCCCGCGGCCACCTGATCCGCCCCGCGCTCACCCAGTTCGAACGGATCGGGGGCACCTTCGAGCCCCGCACCTACTCGGTGGACACGGAGGAACGCCCCCCGATGGCGGAGATGGCCGAGTACCGGTCCCGCCGGGTGGCCTGAGCACGACGGGCACGCCCCGGCCGGAACGCCCGGACGCCGGAACGGGTGACAACCGAGCCGTATACGGCTGATCCGTTACGTTTGAGCGTTTCGGAGGCGGGCTAGGTTCAGGCGTATGGCTTCCATGCAGGGTGCTCGGGTGCTGGTCGCGTCGAACCGCGGCCCCGTTTCGTACACGGTGGAGGAGGACGGTTCGCTGCGGGCCAGTCGCGGTGGCGGCGGGCTGGTGTCCGGGCTGTCGGCGATCGGGCCGGACGCGGGGTCGCTGTGGGTGTGCTCGGCGCTGTCCGACGGCGACCGCGAGGCCGTGCGGCGCGGGGTCGGCGAGGACGGCGTACGGATGCTGGACATCCCGGCGGACGTGCACGCCGACGCGTACAACGGCATCGCCAACTCGGTGCTGTGGTTCGTGCACCACATGCTGTACCAGACGCCGGTGGAGCCCGTCTTCGACGCGGAGTTCCGGCGGCAGTGGGCCTCCTACGAGGCCTACAACCGGGCCTTCGCCGAGGCGCTGGCCGAGGAGGCGGCGCAGGGGGCCGCGGTGGTGGTGCAGGACTACCACCTGACGCTGGTCCCGGGACTGCTCCGGGAGCTCCGCCCCGACCTGCACATCGGCCACTTCTCGCACACGCCGTGGGCGCCGCCGGAGTACTTCGGGATGCTGCCCGACGACATCGCCGGGCAGGTGCTGCGCGGGATGCTGGGCGCGGACCGGCTCGGCTTCCTCACCCACCGCTGGGCGGACGCGTTCACCGCGTGCTGCGAGCGGTTCGCGGGCGGGCTCGGCGACACCCGGATCGGCGTGCACGGGCTGGGCGCCGACGCGGACTTCCTGCGCGGGCGCGCGCGGGAGGCGGACGTCGAGGAGCGGCTCGGCGTGCTGCGCAAGGAGATCGGCACGGCTCCCGACGGCACCCCGCGGCGGACGGTCGTCCGGGTCGACCGGACCGAGCTGTCGAAGAACATCGTGCGCGGTCTGCTGGCGTACCGGCAGCTCCTCGAGGACCACCCCGAGTGGCGCGAACGGGTGGTGCACCTCGCCTTCGCCTACCCGTCCCGGCAGGACCTCGCCGTGTACCGCGACTACACCGCCGAGGTGGGGCGGGTCGCCGAGGAGATCAACGAGCGGTACGGGACACCCGGCTGGCGTCCGGTCGTGCTGCACGTCAGGGACGACTTCGCGCGCTCGCTGGCCGCGTACCGGCTGGCCGACGTGGCGCTGGTCAACCCCATCCGGGACGGTATGAACCTGGTCGCCAAGGAGATCCCGATCCTCGCCGAGGGGGGCTGTGCGCTGGTGCTGTCCCGGGAGGCGGGTGCGCACGAGGAGCTGGGCGAGGACGCGATCACCGTCAACCCGTACGACGTGGTCGACACGGCGCGCGCCCTGCACGAGGGCCTCACGATGGGCCCGGCGGAACGGGCCGAAGCCGCCAAGCGCCTGACCGCGGCGGCGACCGCGCTGCCACCGGAACAGTGGTTCCTGGACCAGCTGAACGCCCTCCGCGAGGAGTCGTAGGCCCGGCGGGGACCGGCCCTGGACGGCCGGTCGGGGTGGCGTGCGGCGGGGTGGGCGTGGATAGGTTGGCGGTATGGGCAGTCACACGGATTCCACGGACCCGAATGCCACGCACTCCGACACCGTCGGCCCGGCCGCCGCGGAGCCCCTGCCGACGCCCGCCACGCGGGCCGGGCGGGAGGGGCTCGACGCGTTGCTCGCGCGGCCGGGGAGGGCGCTGATCGGCCTCGACTTCGACGGCACGCTCTCGCCGATCGTGCCCGACCCGGAGCAGGCCCGCGCCCACCCGGAGGCGGTGCCCGCGCTCACCGCGCTCGCCCCGGAGGTGGCCTCCGTGGCGGTGATCACGGGCCGGCCGCCCGAGGTCGCGGTGCGCCACGGCGGCTTCGCGGGCGTCCCCGGTCTGGAGCGCCTGGTCGTCCTCGGCCACTACGGCGCCGAACGCTGGGACGCCGCCACCGGCGACATCACCGCGCCCGCCCCGCACCCCGGTGTCGCCGGCGTCCGCGCGGAACTGCCGGGGCTGCTCGACCGGGTCGGTGCCGGCCAGGGCGTCCGGACCGAGGAGAAGGGCCGCGCGGTGGCCGTCCACACCCGCAGGGCCGCCGACCCCCAGGCCGCGTTCGAGGCGCTGCGCGGGCCGCTGTCCGATCTGGCGGCCCGGCACGGCCTGGTCGTGGAGCCCGGCCGCATGGTCCTGGAGCTGCGTCCGCCGGGGACGGACAAGGGCGTGGCCCTGCTGGAGTACGCCCGTGAGATCGGCGCCGGGTCCGTCCTCTACGCGGGGGACGACCTGGGTGACCTTCCCGCCTACGCCGCCGTCGAGGAGCTCCGCGCCGACGGCGTCCCCGGCCTGCTGGTGTGCAGCGGCAGCGACGAGGTCCCGGAGCTGAGGGAACGCGCGGACCTGGTGGTCGACGGCCCCGCCGGAGTCGTACGCCTGCTCCGGGCGCTGGCGTCGTCCCTGCGCGCCGCCTGACCCGCCCCGCCCCCACGGGCGCGTCCCCCGGCGTCCCGGCCCCCGTGCCGTTCCGGTGCCCCGGTCGGCCGCGTTCAGCGTTCCGTGCGGCGGGACTCGCGGATGCGTCTGAGCCGGTTCACCGTGACCGGGTCGTGGGCCAGGGCGCGGGGGTCGTCGAGCAGGGCGTTGAGGAGCTGGTAGTAGCGCACCGGGGGCAGGCCCAGCTCCTCGCGTATCGCCCGTTCCTTCACGCCGGGGCCGAGGAAGCCGCGGCGCTCCAGCGCGATGATGTCCTGCTCGCGCCGGGCCAGCCGTTCCTCATCCATGCCCCGACGGTAGCCCCTGCCACGGACACGCGGTCGCCGGCAGGGGCTGCGGGAGAGAGTCCTAGCGTGAGTTCTCCGCGCGCGTCGCGGTCGCCTGGAGGCCGCCCAGCACGCCCTTGGGGCTGCCGCCCGGGGCGACCGCCTTGCCGATCTGCTCCTTGATGGCCGCGTTGACCGCGGCCCAGGAGGTGTTGCCGACCGGGTAGAGCTCCGAGGTGGCCAGCTCGTCGAGGAAGGGCTTGAGGTCCTTGTCCCGCTCGGACCCCTCCATCGCCCGGGACGCGGAGCTGGTGACCGGCAGCAGGCTGTAGTCGCGGGAGAAGTCGAGCACGTTCTCCTCGCTGTAGACGAAGTCGAGGAACTCGCCGATCTCGTCGCCGTGGCCGTTCTTGTTGAAGGCCATCATCCAGTCGGCGACCCCGAGCGTGGCCCGGCTCTCGCCGTCGATCCCCGGCGTCGGCACGGTGCCGAACTCCACGCCCTTCTTCTCGGCCATCTCGATCAGCGAGGGGTGGCCGTTCAGCATGCCGACGTCGCCGTCGGCGAAGGCGGCGAACGCTTCGGCACGGTCGAGCTTGCCGGGCGCCACCGGGCCGGTCAGGCCCTTGCCGACCAGCTCGTCCTTCAGCCAGGTGACGGTCGCGGTGTTCTCCACGGAGTCGAAGCTGTAGGAACCCAGGGAGTCGATGTAGCCGCCCTTGCCGCTGAGCAGCCACTGCATGGTCTCGGCCTGCGCCTCCTCCGGGCCGAGGGGCAGCGCGTAGGGGTACTTCACGCCCTCCGCCTTGAGCGCCTCGGCGTTCGCGGCGAGGTCGTCCCAGGTCTTCGGCGGGGTGAGGCCGGCCTCCTCGAACAGGGTCTTGTTGTAGAACAGCACGCGTGTGGAGGAGGCGAACGGCATGCCGTACTGCACGCCGTTGACCTGGCCCGCGTTGGCCAGCTGCGAGACGAAGTCGGCCTGGACGGGGATGGAGAGCACGTCGTCGGCCTTGTAGAGCAGGCCTTCGGCGGCGTAGTCGGCGTAGGCGCCGATCTGGGCCATGTCCGGCGGGTCGCCCGCGTCGACCATCTTCTTGACCTCGCGGTCGACGTCGTTCCAGGAGTGGACGCTGACGTCGATCTTCACGCCCGGGTGCTCGGCCTCGTACTGCTTCGTCAGGGCGGCCCAGTACTTCTCGGAGCTGTCGGCCTCGCCGGTGCCGTAGTCGGCGGCGACCAGTTTCAGCGTCACGTCGGAGGAGCCTTCGCCGACACCGCATCCGCCGAGGACTCCCGTCAGCCCCAGTGCGGACACCGCCGCGATCGTCCTTGCCAAGCCCCGCCGCTGCACTGCTTCTTTCCCCAACCCGGCGCTCTGCGCCATCCGTTCGAAGGTTTTCCGGTAGTCCGATAGTCGGAATAAGGTCTACACCACGTAAGTGGACTAGACCTCTTGCGGGTCCCGGGGCCACACTGTTCCACGTGAAACACGTCATCGCCCTCGATGTGGGCGGCACCGGGATGAAGGCCGCCCTGGTCGGAGCGGACGGCGAGCTGCTGCACCGGGCCCGCCGCGCCACCGGCCGGGACCGCGGCCCGGACGCGGTCGTCGCCGGCATCCTCGGCTTCGCCGCCGAACTCCGCGCCCGCGGCGTCGAGCACTACGGCGAGCCCGCCTCCGCCGCAGGCCTCGCCGTCCCCGGCATCGTCGACGAGGCGGAGGGCGTCGCCGTCTACTCCGCCAACCTCGGCTGGCGCGACGTCCCGCTGCGCGCGCTGCTCGCCCAGCGGCTCGGCGGCCTCCCCGTCGCCCTCGGCCACGACGTCCGCACCGGCGGGCTCGCCGAGGGCCGCGTCGGGGCGGGCCGGGGCGCCGACCGGTTCCTGTTCGTCCCGCTGGGCACCGGCATCGCGGGCGCCATCGGCATCGACGGCCAGGTGGAGGCGGGCGCGCACGGCTTCGCCGGAGAGATCGGCCACATCGTCGTACGGCCCGGGGGCGCCCCCTGCCCGTGCGGTCAGCGCGGCTGCCTGGAGCGGTTCGCGTCCGCGGCGGCGGTCGGCGAGGCCTGGGCGGCGGCCTGCGGCGACCCGGGGGCGGACGCGACCGATTGCGCCAAAGCCGTGGAGTCCGGCGACGCACGGGCCAGAGAGGTCTGGCAGGAGGCCGTCGACGCCCTCGCCGACGGGCTGGTCACCGCGCTCACCCTGCTGGACCCGCGCACTCTGATCATCGGTGGCGGGCTGGCCGAGGCAGGGGAAACCTTGTTCGCACCACTGCGGGAGGCGGTCCGGCGACGGGTCACCTTCCAGAAACTTCCGTCCCTGGTCCCGGCCGCCCTCGGGGACACCGCCGGATGCCTGGGCGCGGGACTTCTCGCCTGGGATCTCCTCGAGACCGCCGCCACCGCCACTGCCACCGCCCCCTCGGACGACTCCTCGGAGGTAACCGCCTGATGGCCCCCACGAAGGTTCTCACCGGTGCCCGGGTGGTACTGCCCACCGGGACCGTGGACGACGGCCGCGTGATCGTCGACGGCACGCGCATCCTCGCCACGGCCCCCGCGAACGCCTCCTCCGGCACTCCGGGGAGCACCTCCTCCGACGCCCCCGGGAACGCCGCCGAGACGCTCGACCTGACCGGTCACTGGCTGGTCCCCGGCTTCGTCGACCTCCACAACCACGGCGGCGGCGGCGCGTCCTTCACCTCCGGAACGGTCGACGACGTCCTCAAGGGCATACACACCCACCGCCTGCACGGCACCACCACCCTGGTCGCCTCGACCGTCACCGATGACCTGGACTTCCTCGCCCGGCGCGCGGGCCTGTTGGCGGAACTGGCCGAGCAGGGCGACATCGCCGGCGTCCACTTCGAGGGGCCGTTCATCTCACCGTGCCGCAAGGGCGCGCACTCCGAGGAGCTGCTGCGCGACCCCGACCCGGCGGAGGTCCGCAAGCTGATCGACGCGGCGCACGGCCACGCGAAGATGGTCACCCTCGCCACCGAGCTGCCCGGCGGCCTCGACTCCGTACGCCTGCTGGCCGAGCACGGCGTGATCGCGGCCGTCGGCCACACCGACGCGACGTACGAGCAGACCGTGGCGGCCGTCGACGCGGGCGCCACGGTCGCCACCCACCTGTTCAACGCGATGCCGGCGCTCGGCCACCGCGCCCCCGGCCCGGTCACCGCCCTCCTGGAGGACGAGCGGGTCACGGTCGAGCTGATCAACGACGGTACGCATCTGCACCCGGCCGCCCTTCAGCTGGCGTTCCGTCACGCGGGCCCCGGACGGGTGGCGTTCATCACCGACGCGATGGACGCGGCCGGTTTCGGCGACGGCCGCTACATGCTCGGCCCGCTGGAGGTGGACGTCGAGGACGGCGTGGCCCGCCTGGTGGAGGGCGGCTCCATCGCGGGGTCGACGCTCACCCTGGACCGTGCGCTGAAGCGCGCGGTGACCGTCGACGGACTGCCCGTCGAGCACGCGGTGGCGGCCCTGTCCGCCAATCCGGCCCGGCTGCTGGGCATGGACGACAGGATCGGCTCCCTGGAACCCGGCAAGGACGCCGACCTGGTGGTTCTCGACGCGGAGTTCACCCTCAAGGGCGTGATGCGCCGGGGCGAGTGGGTGGTCGATCCCCGACTGGGCTGATCCGTCCGCCGGTCAGGAGCCGGCGGACGGTCTCGGGGGTGGGCCGGCCGCCGTCTGTTTGGCATGATCAGGACTCCGGGGTTCCGGAATCCCGGAACGCACGGCAGACGGCAGGCGCAGCCAAGGGGGAGGTCGGCCCGGTGATCCTCACGGTCACGCTGAACACCGCTCTCGACATCACCTACCGCGTACCGGCCCTGCGCCCGCACGCCTCCCACCGGGTCACCGAGGTGACCGAACGCCCCGGCGGCAAGGGCGTCAACGTGGCCCGGGTGCTCGCCGCCCTCGGCCACGAGGTGACGGTCACCGGCTTCGCGGGCGGCCTCACCGGACGGCTCCTGCGGGACCGGCTCATCCCCGTACCGGGCCTGGTGGACGCGCTGGTCCCGGTGTCCGGCACGACCCGGCGCACCGTCGCCGTGGTCGACGAACGCTCCGGCGCCACCACCCAGCTCAACGAGCCCGGCCCCACCGTCTCCGCCGCCGAGTGGAACGCCTTCCAGGAGGTCTACGAGGACCTGCTGACCGGTGTCTCGGCGGTGGCCCTGTGCGGCAGTCTGCCCCCGGGCGTCCCGGTCGGCGCCTACACCGGGCTGGCCCGCACCGCCCGCGCCGCCGGAGTCCCCGTCCTCCTCGACACCAGCGGGGCGGCCCTGCGCCGCGGGGTCGCAGGCCGCCCCGACATCCTCAAGCCCAACGCCGACGAACTGGCCGAACTCACCGGCTCCCACGAGCCCTCGCGCGCCACCCGGGACGCCCGCCGCCGCGGCGCCGGCGCGGTGGTCGCCTCCCTCGGCCCGCAGGGGCTGCTCGCGGTGACCCCGGAGGGCCACTGGCGCGCGGCTCCGCCGACCGCCCTGCACGGCAACCCGACCGGCGCCGGCGACTCGGCCGTCGCGGGCCTGCTCTCGGGCCTGGTCACCGACCTCCCCTGGCCGGACCGCCTCGCCCGAGCGGTCGCGTTGTCGGCGGCGACGGTCCTGGCGCCGGCTGCGGGCGAGTTCGACCGGGGAGCTTACGAGGAGCTGCTCGGGCGGGTGGCGATCACAGGGGAGGTCGGCGCGGCCTAGGAACCGGCCTCCCGGCACCCCTGGGCCGCCCGTCGGGTGAGACCGGTCCGCCCTCTACTCCTTGACCTGACCTTCCTTCAGCCACAGCTGGTCCAGCAGGACGTTGCACTTGTCGCCGTCGTTACAGGAGACCGAGATCGTGTTGGTGCCCTTGCTGAGGGTGGGCCAGGCGTAGGTCTTGGTCCAGCCCTTGGAGAAGTCGCCGTCCTTGGCACGGGCGAAGTTGTCCATGTTCAGCTTGCTGCCGAACTCCTTGCCGTTGACGGTGAGCGTCATCGACTGGGGATCGTCGGTGGTGCTGTAGCGGACGAAGACGGTGTAGGTGCCGTCCTTGGGAATGCCGTCGACCGTCCAGGTGACCGTGGAACCCGGCTGGCTGAGGTTCGTCACATAGATGCCGCCGTCGGACTGCGCACCCTCGATGTCCGAGGCCAGGGCCGCTTCGCCGCCCAGACGGAGTGCCTTCGCGTCGATCGTCGGCAGCTCGACCGCTTCCTCCTCGTCGCCGCCACTGCTCGCCGACGGGCTCGGCTCGGAGCTTTCCTGGGGCTGGGTCGGGCTCGCGTCCGCCTGGTTGCCGCCCTTGTCGTCCTTGTCGTCGCCGCTGAGCATGGCCACGCTGATGCCGACGACCACCGCGGCGACCACCGCGACGGCGCCGATGAGCAGGCCCCTGGTGTTCGGGCCGCGGCCCCGGCCGCCCCCGCCGCCGTGCCCGCCGCGGGGCTGCTGGACGCCGGAGCCGCCCGGCAGTGTCTCCGGTGCCGCGTAGTGCGCGGCCGGCTGGCCGTAGGTGCCCTGCTGCGGCGGTGCCTGCGGAGCGGGTGCCTGCTGGCCGTACTGGCGGGTTCCGACCGGCCGCACCCGGTTGACCGAGTTCGGGTAGCCGTAGCCCCCGGACGGCGGCTGGGCTCCGTTGGCCTGCCCGTCGGCGTAGAGGTAGCCGAACGGGTCGTCGTCCTCGGGCGTGCTCGCGCCGTTGTTGCCGGGCGTCATCCCTTGGTGCTCCTAGCTGCGGATCGGTTGCGGTACGAGGTGAGAAAGGCGAGCCTACCCCCACCCGGTGACCCGAACGGGTGACTCCGGCCGCCTCAACTCACTGAGCTGCGGTTCATCCCGCGCGCCGGTGCTGTTTGGGACGAGATCGTTTCTCGACGTACATCCGTTCGTCAGCGGATTTCAACACCTCGTCCGCGGTCATGCCGCAGTGTGCCCATCCGATGCCGAAGCTGGCGCCCACCCGCACGGCCCGCCCCTCGGCCCGGATGGGCTGGATGATCTCGTTGCGCAGCCGTACGGCGAGGTCCTGGGCGTCGGCCCGGCCGAGCCCGTTGGCGAGGATCACGAACTCGTCGCCGCCGAGCCGGGCGACGGTGTCGCCGTCCCGGACAGCGTCGCTGAGCCGGCGGGCGACCTCGATGAGGACCGCGTCACCCGCGTTGTGCCCGAACCGGTCGTTGATCGACTTGAAGCCGTCGAGGTCGCAGAAGAGCACGGCGAGGCCCTTGGCGCCGTCGTCGCGGTCCTCGTCGGGGGCGATGGCGTGCACATGATGGTCGTAGCCCTCGAACGTGCCGGCCTCGGGCGGGAAGTCGAAGTCGTGGCCCCGGTCGAAGGCGGGCGGGCCGTGGGCGGCGTCCTGGGAGTCGAAGGGTTCGAAGGACTCGAAGGCGGCCAGGGAGTCGGCGACGGCGGCGGGCAGTGCGCCCTGCGGGCGCTGCCGGCACAGGCGGGCGGAGAGCCGGGCACGCAGCTCGGCGGAGTTCGGCAGGCCGGTGAGGGAGTCGTGGGAGGCGCGGTGGGCGAGGTGCAGCTCGCGGCGCTTGCGCTCCTCGATGTCCTCGACGTGGGTGAGCAGGAAGCGCGGCCCGTCGGCGGCGTCGGCGACGACGGAGTTGCGCAGGGACACCCAGAGGTAGGTGCCGTCCCTGCGGGCCAGCCGCAGTTCGGCGCGGCCGCCCTCGGCGGAGGTCCGCAGCAGCGTGCCGATGTCCTCGGGGTGCACGAGGTCGGAGAAGGAGTAGCGGCGCATCGCGGAGGCGGGGCGGCCGAGCAGTCGGCACAGCGCGTCGTTGGTGCGCAGGATGCGGCCGTGCTGGTCACCGCCCAGCTCCGCGACGGCCATGCCGGAAGGGGCGTACTCGAAGGCCTGCCGGAAGCTTTCCTCACTGGCGCGCAGGGCCTGTTGCTCGCGCTCCAGGCGGACCAGGGCGCGCTGCATGTTGGAGCGCAGCCGGGCGTTGCTGATCGCGATGGCGGCCTGGAAGGCGTACATCTGGAGCGCTTCGCGGCCCCAGGCACCGGGCAGCCGGCCGTTGCGCGGGCGGTCCACGGAGAGCACGCCGATCAGCTCGCCGCAGGCCCCTCCGCCCTGCGGGGCGGGCGCGTGCATCGGGGCGAAGAGCCGGTCGGAGGGGTGCCACTCGTCCTCGAAGCGGGGGGCGGGGCCGTCGGTGTACCACTGCGGGACGTCGTCGTCGTCGAGGACCCAGCCCTCGGTGTGCGGTATGAAGATCAGGTCGCCCCAGGCCTCGCCCATGGAGAGGCGGCGCTCCCAGGACTCGCGTGAGCCGACCCGGCCGGTGATGAGGGCCTCCGCGGCGGCGTTGCCCGAGAAGGCGGCCACGACCAGGTTGTTGTCGGGGCGCACGAGGTTGACGCAGGCCAGTTCGTAGCCGAGGGCGTCGACCACGCCGTCGGCGACGGTCTGCAGGGTGTCGGCCAGACTGCGGGCCGTGTTCATGGCGGCCATGGCCTGGTGCAGTTGCCGCAGGGAGGCAAGACGGACGTAGGGCTCCGAATCGGTCTCCATGCTCACCCTCCCCCCGGGACCTCGCGGCGGATCAAGCGATCTCATCGACGTATCGTCCTGGCAGTATCCCCGCCACTGAATCACAGCGCGCTGCCCACTCGGTACACAGGGTCAACAATTACCTCCCCTTGTGACTCAAGTCACAACCAAACGTGAACAATTGGGAGGCCTTTCCGGGGTTTCCCCGCGAATTCACCGAAGGCGTCGAGTGCGAATTCTGCACCCTTTTCACAGGTTTTCCCCGACTCACTCCGTGCGTGACCCGCTCTCCACTCCGCCGCTGGTCCTAGGTCCCTGCTCGGGCCGGGGTCCGATGCGGTGCGTACGGAGCGGAGATTAGCGTTTCCGGTGTGCCGAACACTTCCGTACCCCCCTCGCCCCCCGCCCCCCTGCCGCCCCTGCCCGCGCCCGCCGCTCCGCCCGCCGCCCTGCATGCTGAGGGGGTGAGCAACGACGAGTTCCGTGCCGCCATGTCCCGTCTGGCCGCCGGTGTGGTCCTGGTGACCGCGCAGGAGCCGCCGCTGGACCCGGACGACCCGCGGGCACCGGCCGGCGAGGACGTGGGCATGACGGCGACGGCGTTCCTGTCGGTGTCCCTGGACCCGCCCCTGGTGCTGGTCAGCCTGCGCGAGGGCTCCCGCATGGACGACCTGCTCGACGAGCAACCGCTGTGGTCGGTCTCCGTGCTGTCCGAGAGCCAGCGGCACATCGCGGGCCGCTTCGCGATGAAGGGCCGGATCAGCGACCGCCTCCTCTTCGCCGACATCCCGTACATACGGGGCGAGCACAGCGGGGCCCCACTGGTGGGCGGCGCCCTCGCGACCCTGGAGTGCCGCACCGAGCAGCGGGTGCCCGCCGGCGACCACACCCTGGTGATCGGCCGCGTCCTCGCGGCGAACCTGCCCAGCGCGGACGGCGGCCCCCTGACCTACTTCCGAGGCCGCTACCGCCACCTGGCCTGAGCGCGCCCGGGGCTCTTTCCGGACCGGAAACTCCTTCCACCGAAAGGAAATCGCGCGCCTACCCTGCCCGGGTGACGAAAACCACAGACCCCCGCCTCGAAGAGATCACCCCGGGAAATTTCGACGCCGCCCTCGGCATACGCGTCCGCCCCGACCAGGAGTTCGCGGTCGCCCCGGTCGTGAAGTCCCTTGCCGAGGCGTACGTCCACTCCGGCTCCGCCTGGCCCCGCCTGATCATGGACGGTGACCGCGCGGTCGGCTTCCTGATGGCCTTCCTCGACACCGACTGGCACGAGGACGGCGGCAGCGTCGTCCGTTCGGGCCTGTGGCGGCTGAACATCGCCGCTGAGGAACAGGGCAAGGGCTACGGTCGCTTCGCCGTGGAGTCGGTGGCCGCGGAGATCCGCGCCCGGGGCGGCAAGGACCTCTACGTCACCTGGCATCCCGGCGAGCACGGCCCGGAGGGCTTCTACCTCGGCCTGGGCTTCCGCAAGAACGGGGAGGTCGTCGAGGGCGAGACGGTCGGGGTACTGGACCTGGCCTGACGGCCGACGGCCCCGGTCACCGTCCCGCGGGTCAGCCCCAGTCCCGCGCGGAGCGTCCCCGTTTCGTCTCCGAGCGCTGCTTCTTCTCCCGCAGTCGGCGTTCGTTGACGCCGCGCGGGATGCGGGTCGGTTTGCGGGGCCTGGGCGGGGGCGCGGTGGCCTCGGCGAGGAGCGCGGCGAGGCGCACGGCGGCGGCCTCCCGGTTGCGCCACTGGGAGCGGTGCTCGGAGGCGCGGACGGTGACGACGCCGCCGGACAGCCGCCCCGCCAGCCGTTCCAGTGCCCGCTGCTTCCACACCTCGGGCAGCGCGTCGGTGGCGGCGAGGTCGAAGCGGAGCTCCACCTGCGAGTCACTGGTGTTCACATGCTGCCCGCCCGGCCCCGAGGACCTGGAGAAACGCCACATCAGCTCGGCCTCGGGCAGGGAGACGGAGCCACGGATGACATAGGGACCGGACATGCCGTACATGTTCCCGCCTCTGACCGGTCCACGTCACCCGGTTATCCCGGCCGCCCCGATCACTCCGGTCGCCCCGCCGCCCCGGTCATCTCGGTAAAGAAAGTAAAGCGACCTGGAACCTCGCGTCCCCCTCTCGCGTTCAAGGGGGTAGCTGTAGCTTCGTAGCCGTACGTACACGAGGGAAGGGACTCCCAACAATGGCTGTAAGCCTGTCCAAGGGTGGCAACGTCTCGCTCACCAAGGAGGCTCCGGGCCTGTCCGCCGTCACCGTGGGTCTCGGCTGGGACGTCCGCACCACCACCGGCACGGACTTCGACCTCGACGCCTCCGCGATCGCGGTCAACCCGCAGGGCAAGGTCTACTCCGACAGTCACTTCGTCTTCTTCAACAACAAGCAGACCCCGGACAACACCATCGTCCACACCGGCGACAACCGCACCGGTGAGGGCGCCGGCGACGACGAGGCCATCAACGTCAACCTCGCCGCCCTGCCCGCCGACATCGACAAGATCGTCTTCCCGGTCTCGATCTACGACGCCGAGAACCGCTCGCAGAACTTCGGCCAGGTGCGCAACGCCTACATCCGCATCGTCAACCAGGCCGGCGGCACCGAGATCGCCCGCTACGACCTGTCGGAGGACGCGGCCACCGAGACCGCCATGGTCTTCGGCGAGCTGTACCGCAACGGCGCCGAGTGGAAGTTCCGCGCCGTCGGCCAGGGCTACGCGTCGGGCCTGACGGGCATCGCCCAGGACTTCGGTGTGAACGTCTGACGGACGCCCCGCAGCCCTCTCGGAGCCCCCGGCCGCCCGGCACATCGCGCACCGCACCGCGCAGCGCGAGGCACACCGGCCGGGGGCTCCGGCACGTCCTGAGCGGGGGCGCCGGCACACGGGCGGCCCCCGCCCGGGGGCCGTCGGGCGGGGCACCTCGTCCGTCGTGACACCATCACCTCCGTGCTCGACATCGGCTACGCCCTCTCCAACCGTTTCCCCGACCCCCCGCAGACCGACTACCGCCGCGCGGACGTCCACGCCCTGCGCCACGACCTCTTCTGCGGCGACGTCTACCTCGCCGACACCGAGGCGGACCGGGAACTGTCCACCACCTGGGGGTGGGTGCCGGTGCTCGACTTCGCATGGGCGCTGTGCGACATCGTGGAACGGATCGACCGGGATCCGGCGGGCTCCCGCGCCTCCCGCCCCCAGTGGGCGGAGCTGGACTTCACCGAATCCACCGACCGGCTGCTCTTCGAGCGCCGCTTCGGATGGGTGGACATCGAGGCCGAGTGGCTGCCGGCGTCGGAACCGCCCCTGACGTTCTCCCACACCGAACTCCGCCGCGAGGCCCGCGACTTCCTGCACGACCTGCTCGCCGACCTGACCGACCTGCACGAGGACCTCGGCGAGAACCCGGCCGTCTGGACCCTCCAGGCCCGCTACCCCCGCCTGGAGTGACCCACCGCGCCCCCTCCGGCCCTTCCCCGTCGGCTCCCTCCCCGTCGGCTCAGCCCTCCACCCGGATCCCCAGCTCCCCCGCCAGCACCGGTGCCAGATCCAGCAGTTGCCCCGTACTGATCACCGCTCCCGCCAGCCTGTCCACACCCCGGGCGATCTCCAGCGAAGCGGCACCGCGCAGATCGACGTCCGTCAGGGTGGCCCCGCTGAGATCCGCGCCCTTCAGCGCGCAGTCCACGAACTCCACCCGCTCCAGCCTCGCCCCGCCGAAGTCCGGCTCGACCAGGACACAGCCCTCGAAGACGACGTCCCTGAGCCGCGCGGACCGCAGGTTCAGGAAGTCGATCTTCCCGCCCCGGACCAGGACCCGCTCCAGCCCCGCCCCGTGCAGCTGTGTCCCCCCGAGACGCGCGTCCGTCAGCTCGACGTCGCGCAGGGTCGCCCCGGCGAGGTCCGTGCCCACCCCCCGCACCTCGGCGAGGACGGAGTCCAGCACCCTGGCCCGGGACAGCCGGGTCTCGTCCAGCGCGCACCCCGTCACCGCGCAGTCCATGAACCGGGCCCCCGCGCCGTCCTCCCCCGAGAGGTCCACCTCCCGGAACTCCAGCCCGTCGTAGTCCCCGTCCGGCTCCAGACCACCCCCCTCGTACCTCTCCAGCACCGGCAGCCGCAGCTCCGGCCGCCGCGCTCCCCTCACCCCCGCACCGCGCACCGCCCCCGCACCACCCACCGCTCTCCTCGCCATGCGCCCATCCTGCACCCCACCACTGACAATCCCCCTGACCTGCGAGAACCCCGCACATGTCACATCCCGGGGCCCTGGGCCGTCGTAGCCACGAACCACCTGATCCACCCCGATCCCCGATCCAGCAGGCGCGACCCCGACCGAGGGAGACCCCAGCCATGCACCGCATCACCGTCATCGGCGGCGGCTTCGCCGGACTGACCGCGGCCATCACCGCCGCCGAGGCCGGCGCCGAAGTCACCCTCCACGAGGCCCACCACACCCTCGGCGGCCGGGCCCGCACCGCCGAGGGCCCCTACCGGACCAACGAAGGACCCCACGCCCTCTACAGCGGCGGCCCGCACTGGCCCTGGCTCCGGCAACGCGGCCTCATCGGCCCCCTCGCTCCCCTCCCGCCCCTGGAAGCCACCCGCTTCCGCCTCCGCCACCGGGGCGCACTGCGCCGCACCCCGCCCCTCGCCATGCTGAAGCTGCTGCGCCGCAGCCACGCCCACGCACCCGTCGACACCGACTTCCACACCTGGGCGACCGGCATCGCGGGCGAGGAGGGCGCACGGGCCGCCGCCCACTACTGCGCCGTCGCCCTCTTCCACCACGACCCCGGCTCGCTGTCCGCCGCCTACGTGCAGGAACGCCTGCGCCGCGCCACCACACTGCCCCCGGAGGCCCACTACCCGCGCGGCGGCTGGGGCAGCCTCATCGACCGGATGGCCGCCCACGCCTGGAACCTGGGCGTCCGCGTGGAGACCCTGTCCCGCGTCGACACCCTCCCCACCGACGCCCCGGTCGTCGTCGCCACCTCCCTGGACGCCGCCCGCCGGCTCCTCGGCGACCCCACCCTGACCTGGCCGAGCGGCCGCACCGTCCTCATCGACCTCGCCCTGCGCACCCGGCGCGGCGACGCGTTCGTCGTGTCCGACCTGGACGCGACCGGCTGGCTGGAACGGTTCACCGCCCAGGACCCCACCCTCGCCCCCGCCGGCGAACAGCTCGTCCAGGGCCAGGTCCCCATCGCCCCGCACGAGTCCAAGTCCCACGGCACCGCCCGCGCCGAAGAACTCCTGGACCTCGCCTTCGACGGCTGGCGGGAGCGCGTCACCTGGCGGCGGGAGGCGGTGGCGGCCGGACGCACCGGCGCCGTCGACCTGCCGGGCACCAGCTGGCGCGACCGGCCCGCCGTCGACCGCGGCGACGGCGTCTACCTCGCCGGCGACCAGGTCGCCGCCCCCGGTGTGCTCTCCGAGGTCTCCTTCACCAGCGCCCTCACAGCCGTCTCCCTCGCCCTGGGGCATCACGAGCTTGACCTCAAGCGAGCTTGAGGTTGAACAGTGGGGGCGCTGTCGAAGCCGCATCACACCCCTGGGGGCCTCATGTACGCCGTCCGCCTGCACGCCTTCGGCCCGGCCGAGAACCTCGTCCACGAACGGGTCGCGGACCCGCGACCCGGCCCCGGCCAGGTCCGTATCGCCGTCCGGGCCGCCGGAGTCCACCTCCTGGACACCGCGCTACGGCAGGGACACCAGGGACCCGCGCCCGCCCCGACTGCCCTGCCCACCATTCCCGGCCGTGAAGTCGCCGGAGTGGTCGACGCCCTGGGCGACGGCACGCCGGCCGACCGGCTCGGCAGGCGCGTCGTCGCCCACCTCGGCTTCGCCCCCGGAGGCTACGCGGAACTCGCCGTCACCGACGCCGACCGCCTCCACGAGATCCCCGAGCGCCTCGACTTCGCCCAGGCCGTCGCCATGATCGGAACCGGCCGCACGGTCATGGGCATCGTGCAGTTCGCCGAGCCCGGACCCGGCGACGTGGTCCTCGTCCCCGCCGCGGCCGGCGGCATCGGCACCCTCCTCGTCCAGTACGCCAAGAACGCCGGCGCCACCGTCATCGGCCTCGCCAGCGGCCCCGGGAAGACCGCCCGCGTGGCCGCGAACGGCGCCGACCTCGCCGTCGACTACACCGACCCCGCCTGGCCCGAGCGGCTCTCCGCCCACCAGGGCGGCGTCACCCTCGTCTACGACGGCGTCGGCGGCGACACCGCCCGCGCGGCGGTCGCCCTCCTCGCCCCCGGCGGCCGCCACATCGTCTTCGGCTGGTCCTCCCAGGGCCTCGACAGCACCGACCCCCACCTCGTCGACGGCGTCTCCCTCAACGTCCTCGGCCCCGAGATGATGCGCAGGGCCGGCGGCGCCGACCCCGTGCGCACCCTCGAACTGCGCGCCCTCACCGAAGCCGCCGAAGGCCGGCTCACCCCCGCCGTCCACCGCTTCCCCCTCGCCGAAGCCGCCACCGCCCACCGCGCCCTGGAGAGCCGGGGCACGACCGGAAAAGTCGTCCTGGAACCGTGAGCGCCGCACTATCGTGCCCACCGTGATCCACGTACCCGAGGAACTCGCGGCGGCACAGGAGAAGTTCAACGGCGCGGCGGGCCGCGCCTTCGTCTCCGGGCTGCCCGGGCTGGCCGCCGCCTTCCTGGAACACTGGGACCTGCGGGTCACCGGCGCGCCGATGCACGGCGTGAGCGCCCTGGTCCTCCCCGTCGACCGCGCGGACGGCACACCGGCCGTACTGAAGCTCCAGATCCTGGACGAGGAGACCGAAGGCGAACCCGTCGCCCTGCGCGCCTGGGACGGCGACGGAGCCGTCCGCCTGCTGGACCACGACACGTCCACCGGCACCCTGCTCCTGGAACGCCTCGACCCCGCCCGGACACTGGCCCGCCTGCCCGACGTCCGCGAGGCCGTCCTGGTCGTCGCCCGCCTCCTGGCGCACCTCACCGGCACCCCCGCCCCGGCGGGCCTGCGCCACCTCGGCGACATCGCGCACGCCCTGCTGGAGCGGACACCCGGGGCCCTGAGCCGTACCCCGGACCCGGCCGTCCGCCGCACCGTCGCCGACTGCGCCGCGGCCCTGCGGGAGGTGGCGGACGAACCGGGCGACCGCCTCCTGCACTGGGACCTGCACTACGACAACGTCCTGGCCGCCGACCGCGCCCCCTGGCTCGCCATCGACCCCAAGCCCCTGGCGGGCGACCCCGGCTTCGACCTCTGGCCCGCCCTGGCCAACCGCTTCGACGCCGACGATCCCGACGACCCCGGCAACACCGCCGACACCGCCTGGCGCTTCGACGCCATGACCGACGTCCTCGGCCTGGACCGCGACCGGGCCCGCGCCTGGACCTACGCCCGCCTGCTCCAGAACTGCCTGTGGCACATCGAGGACGGCCGCCCTCCGACCCCCCGCGAACTCGAGATCGCCCACCGCCTGCGCCGTCGTCCCTCCCGGTGCGCACCCACCACACCGGCACCGGGACCGCCGAGCGGGCGAAGCGACTGCGCGACGGGGTGACCACGCCGCGGGCCGTGGAGGTGCACCGGCCCACCCCGGTACCACCCGCCGTCGCCCCGGCGCCGGTCGTTCCGGTGCGGCCGGGCACGGTCCCGGCCGTGGCGAGCGCCGTCCTGCCGGACGGGCGGGTCGTCACCGGCTGCGCCGTCGAGCCGGCCGAGCCCGAGACGGTCGCCGCGAGACCGGCCGTCTCCCGCACCGCGGTGAACGTCGTCCTCGGGGGCGCCGGTTTCCTCGCCGCCGTCGTCTTCGGCGGCTGGATCACCGTGCAGGTCCTCACCGCGGCACCCGGCCTCGCCCGACCCGTCAGGACTACGGTCGGGGCTGCGGCGGGATCTGCTCCTGACGCGCGGTCGCCTTGTCGAGTTGCATGCGGGTCAGCTTCCGTACGAAGAGGAGCGCGAAGACCGCTGCCACCGCGTCGAGGGCGTCGGAGACCATCATCCTCTCCACGGCCTGCTTCAACTCCGCCGCGCTGACGGCGTCCTCATAGGCCGAGCTCGCGGCCCGGCCGACCAACCACGTCGCCACGAACAGCGCCCACCAGACGTTCATCGGGGTGTGGGACGGGCGGCGCGCCTCGGACTCCCAGTCGATGCTGGCGTCCCACACCTCGCCCGCGACCTTGCGCGGCAGCCACAGATTGCCGATCGGTACGAACCAGGCCCCGATGGCCCAGCCGCTCTTCATCTCACAGGAGTCGAGCGCGAAGAAGTCGGCGTTCCTGCGCACCCGGTGGAACCAGATGATGAAGACCACGGCCGTCGCCACCAGGAGCGTCACTTGCAGCACGCCTCCCACGACCTGGAGGGCGTCGGCCCGCGTCAGATCGGCGTCCTCGACGAACCCACCGCCCGCCATCTCGTCCGTCAGCCGCCACACATGGGCATCCGAGGCAACGGCGAGCAGGTCCACCCCGACAGTGAGGCCGAAGAGTACGGTGAGCGCCGTCGCAAGCCCCCTCGGCGACCGGAACGGCGCGACGTACGACGGAAGGTGTCCGGTGGCCGCCGGAGGCGGATCGAATGCGTTCTGCGAAGTGTCGGACATGACTGAGCAAGCCCCCCCATGGGCAGCGGAACGCCCGCCGACCGGCGGGCCGGACAGGACGCTATGTCAGGCTGTCCGCCACCGTCCAAGCAGTTCCCGGGCCCCGCAGCGCAGCTGCCCCGGCCCGTCGACCCCTCTTTGACCCCTGGGATCGGCACGTGACTTGGGTCGACCCGTTCAGGGCGTGCCGCTGCCCTGCCGATTACTTCCGCGCTGGCTCACCATCATCACGATGAGACCGGTCAGCAGAAGCCCGCTGCCCGTCAAGGCCCCCGACTGCCGGACGCCGATGCCGCCGATCACCAGCCCGAAGACCACCTGGCAGCACAGGCCGAAGGCGGCCACCAACTGGCCCCAGCCGTAGAGGCGAACGCGGCGGACGTGACGCCGGTTCCAGGGGAGCACCCAGCCGCGAGTGATCGCCGCCACGCCCGAAGCAGTGAGGAGCAACGCCACCACCACGGAAGGTATGGCGAGATAAAGCCGCATGGTTCCCCCCTCCCGGCGCGCCGGACCTCCGCCGGGCACCGACGTGATCATGACACCCGCCGCAGCCCGCGTCCACGCGCTTCCGCGGACGCGCCCGGCCGTTCCCGCCCCCTCCCGGACCCGGACCGCGAGCGGCGGAGAGCACCTGCACTTCACCCGACGTGAAGGGCCGGCCCCTCCTCTCGAAGGACGCGATGCGCCGCACGGGAGACCCCTTCACGCCCCGTCCGGAACCCCCTGCCGAGACCAGAACCGGACCCGGCGGCGGCCGCGCCGCCCGCGCCCGCCGTCGGCGCCGCGTCCTCTGAACGAAAAATCCCAGGTCAGAACGGACTGACCTGGGGTTTTCAGGAGAGCCCCCTGTCGGATTCGAACCGACGACCTACGCATTACAAGTGCGTTGCTCTGGCCATCTGAGCTAAGGAGGCGCCGCGCGGAACGCGCGAAGGCTGGTCCACTGTACACAGACCGGCAATCGCCGAGCCACGCACTTGGGGGCGGCGGGCCCGGCCCGCTCACTCCAGACCGTACGCGAAGGTGTACGGCACCTTCGTCTCCCCGTGCCGGTAGGTGAACTCGCCGGTGCCGCGCAGCCCGGCCAGTTCGCCGGTGCCCGACCCCTCGACGACCTCGAAGGAGCAGTGGACGGTCCCGTCGGGGTCGAAGCGCCCGCGCTCCTCGAGGACGAAGCTGCCCTGATGCCCGTCGACGCGGCCGCGGACGAGTTCCATTCCCGCGAAGGAGCCGGTCGTGCCGGTCAGATAGGAGATCGCGTAGTCGCAGGTCGTGGACTCGGCCTCGATGCCGCCCGTGAAGGCGTTGGTGACGGTGGCGTGTGCGAGCCGGGGGCGGGTGTCCTCCGGGCCTACGGGGACCTCCTTCCAGTCGGCGAAGGTGAAGTGGCCGGTGGTCCGGGTGGTGGGCATGGATGGTTCCCCTTCGGTCGTGTCGTCCGGTCGTGTCGTCCGGTCGTGCTGCCGGCGAGGACCGTCCCGCGCCGGCACGACCATCATGGGAGGCGTACCTGACATCTCCTGTCAGGTACGCCCGAGGCGCGGGAGAATGCCTCCCGTGCGTGCCGACCGGCTTCTCTCCCTGCTCCTGCTGCTGCAGAACCGCGGTCTGATGACCGCCCCCGAACTCGCGGCGGAACTGGAGGTGTCGGTGCGCACCGTGTACCGGGACATCGAGGCGCTCGGCGCGTCCGGGGTGCCGGTCCGTGGCGAGCGCGGGCCGGAGGGCGGCTACAGCCTGATGGAGGGGTACCGCACCCGGCTGACCGGGCTGACGGACGCGGAGGCCGGCTCGCTGTTCCTGGCCGGACTGCCGGGACCGGCCGGGGACCTCGGCCTGGGGGCCGTGCTGGCGAGTGCCCAGCTGAAGGTGGAGGCCGCCCTGCCCGGCGCACTCGCGGATCAGGCCCGGCGGGTGCGTGAGCGGTTCCACCTGGACGCCCCCGCCTGGTTCCGCGACGCGGACCCGGTGCCGCACCTGGAACGGATCGCCGGGGCGGTGTGGGAGCGGCGGGTGCTGAGCACCCGTTACCGGCGCTGGCGGGGCGAGGTACACCGGGAGGTCCGCCCCCTGGGGCTCGTGCTGAAGGGCGGCATCTGGTACCTCGTGGCGCTGTCCGAGACCTCCGAGAACTCCGAGGACACCGTGCGCACCTACCGGGTGTCGCGTTTCCAGGTGGTGGAGGAGACGGGCGACCTGTTCACCCGTCCCACCGGGTTCGCTCTCGCCGCGTACTGGGCGGAGTCCTCCCGGCGGCTGGAGGGGGCGCTGCGGCAGGACACCGCGCGGCTGCGGCTCTCGCCCCGCGGGCAGAAGCTGCTGCCGATGCAGTTCGGGGCGGCGGGCGCGCGGGCGCTGCGGGACGCGGGGCCGCCGGACGGCGCGGGACGGGTCGAGGTGGAGCTGTCCGTCGAGTCGGAGGCGGTCGCCGTCGGCGATCTGCTCCGGCTCGGCACCGAGGCGGAGGTGCTCGGTCCGCCGGGGCTGCGGCAGGCGGTCGCGGGGGCCGTGACGGTCCTCGCCGAGCGCTACGCGGCCGAGCGGTGACACCGGCCGGCGAAGGTTTCCGCGAAGTTCATGAGACTTCGGGTACTGACAGATCAGGTGAACGCCGGTACCGTCCTGTGCCAGTTCGCTTCCGTGGACTGCACCACTCGGAACCACAACGGAACATCCCGTCGTGGCACCGCCTTCCTACTCGGATCGTCCGGCACGTTCCTGCCGGTAGAAGGGGGCCCATTCACCATGGCCACTGTCACGTTCGACAAGGCGACCCGGATCTACCCCGGTTCGACCAAGCCCGCCGTGGACGCGCTCGAGATCGACATCGAGGACGGGGAGTTCCTCGTACTCGTCGGCCCGTCCGGCTGCGGCAAGTCCACCTCGCTCCGCATGCTCGCCGGGCTCGAGGACGTGAACGCCGGAGCGATCCGCATCGGTGAGCGCGACGTCACGCACCTGCCGCCGAAGGACCGGGACATCGCCATGGTGTTCCAGAACTACGCCCTGTACCCGCACATGACGGTCGCCGACAACATGGGCTTCGCGCTCAAGATCGCCGGTGTCAACAAGGCGGAGATCCGGCAGAAGGTCGAGGAGGCCGCGAAGATCCTCGACCTGACGGAGTACCTGGACCGCAAGCCGAAGGCGCTCTCCGGTGGTCAGCGTCAGCGGGTCGCCATGGGCCGCGCCATCGTGCGTGAGCCGCAGGTGTTCCTGATGGACGAGCCGCTGTCCAACCTGGACGCCAAGCTCCGCGTCTCCACCCGTACGCAGATCGCGAGCCTGCAGCGCCGTCTCGGCATCACCACGGTGTACGTGACCCACGACCAGGTCGAGGCCCTCACCATGGGCGACCGGGTGGCGGTCCTCAAGGACGGTCTGCTCCAGCAGGTCGACACCCCGCGCACCATGTACGACAAGCCCGCCAACCTCTTCGTGGCCGGCTTCATCGGCTCCCCCGCGATGAACCTCGTCGAGGTGCCCATCACGGACGGCGGCGTGAAGTTCGGCAACTCGGTGGTCCCCGTGGACCGCGACGCGCTGGCCGCCGCCACCGACAAGACCGTCACCGTCGGCGTCCGCCCCGAGCACTTCGACGTGGCCGGTGCCGAGTCCGACCAGGGCCTCGCGGTCACCGTCAACGTGGTCGAGGAGCTGGGCTCCGACGCGTACGTGTACGGCACCGCCCAGGTCGGCGGTGAGGCCAAGGACCTCGTCGTCCGCGTCGGCGGCCGCAACGTGCCGGAGAAGGGCAGCACCCTGCACGTCGTGCCGCAGTCCGGTGAGACCCACGTGTTCTCGACGTCGTCCGGGGCGCGCCTGTCCGACTGAGGCCACGACCGAACCGTCGCACCACACCGGGTGATTCACTCGACTTGATGAAGAGGGCCCCGCAGACCGCTGCGGGGCCCTCCTCCGTGCGTCTGCGTCGTCGACGAACACCCTGACATTCAGCGCGTTTCGAGCAGCGTGCGTCAACGCGTTACCCAGAAAACGTCCCGCCCATGTCACCCGAACCAGTGACTGAATGTCTCCATGTCATCACTGGACGCTACCCTCACACGCGTGAAGCACTCCACTACGCCTCAGACGCGAAGCCGCCGGGGCCCCGCCCGCCGGGTCGGCCGCACCCTCGCCTTCGTCCTGCCCGTCGTCCTGGTGTTCTCCGGAACCCTCGCGGTCGCCCGGGTCAACTGGTCGGGGAGCCCTTCGGGTCCGGTGCTCGCCGCCGCCGACACGGCTGTGCCCGGCGCGTCCTCGGCCGGCGCCTCCTCGCGTGCCGCCGCGCGTGCCCCGCACGAGGTGCTGCGGGACACGCTCCTGGTCGAGTCGCAGAGGGAGGACCCGGGCGTCGCCCTCACCCACCTCCAGCAGGCGGTGAACGACCGCCCGTCGCTGGCGCGGCACTGCGCGTCGATCGCCCGTGCGCTGGGCAAGGCAGCGGTCCGGATGTACGGCCCCGCCAGGGCCCAGTCCTTCGCCCGTCCGGTCTGCGACACCTCCTTCGCGTCGGGGGTGCTCACCGCCCACCGCTGAACCCGTCCCAGGGGCCCCACCACGGCCCACGCCACGGCCCGCCGGAGGGCCTGCCGCCCGGCCCGTCCGGTCCCCCGGCTGCCACGTACAGTGCGCTCATGACCGATCCGAGCGCCGCGTCGCGGCCCGTGCAAGCCGTCGTCCTGGCCGGCGGCCAAGGTTCCCGGCTTCGTCCGTACACCGACGACCGGCCCAAGCCGATGGTCGAGATTCCCGGTACGGGGACCCCGATCATCGGCCATCAGCTCTCCTGGCTCGCCGAGGAGGGCGTCACGGACGTGGTGGTCTCCTGCGGCCATCTCGCCGAGGTGCTGCAGAAGTGGCTGGAGACCGCCGATCTGTCCCTCTCCGTCACCACCGTCGTCGAGACGGAGCCGCTCGGCCGCGGCGGCGGTCTGAAGTACGCCGCCGCCCGCCTCCCGCACCCGGACCGGCCCTGGTACGCCACGAACGGCGACATCTGGACCCGTTTCTCGCTGCGCGACATGGCCGACTTCCACACCGAGCGGGACGCCGTCGCGACCCTCGCCCTGGCCCGCCCGCGCCTTCCGTGGGGTGCCGTGCAGACCGACGGGTTCGGCCACATCACCGACTTCATCGAGGCCCCGCCGTCGACGTTCGAGATCAACGCGGGTGTGTACGTCTTCTCCCCCGGGTTCGCCGACCTGTTGCCGGAGCGCGGTGACCACGAGCGCACGACGTTCCCGCGGCTGGCCCGTGAGCGTCGGCTGGCCGGGTTCCCGATCCCGCAGGGTTCCTACTGGCGGGCGATCGACACCGCGAAGGACCTGACCGAGGCGGCGAAGGAACTGGCCTCCCAGAACCGCTGACCCGGCACCCGGACACGACCGCCGTCCGGACACGACGACGGGGTCCCGCACGGTGACGTGCGGGACCCCGTCGTCGTCAACACGCGGACGGGCTACCCGAGGAGGCCGCCCACGAGCCGGCCGGGCTGCTCGGGGGCCGGGGCCTCGTCCCCGCCGCCGTCGCTCGGGACACCGTCGTCGACGCCGCCCGTGGTGCTGCCGCCGGAGGTGGGGCCGGAGCTGGTGCTCGGGGCCTGCTCGACCGGGGAGGACTGCTGGGGCGGGGCCTCACCGGTGGTGCCCCGGGTCTGGCTGGGCGCGCCGGTGACGGCACCGCCGGTGTCCCGGGTCGCGCCGGGGCTGGTGGTGCCGGCGGACGGGCCGGTCGTTCCGGAGGAGGCGCTCCGGCTGGGCGAGGTGGAGGCGGACGGGGTCCCCTGCCTGCTCCTGTCGGGCTTCTTCGGGAGCGGGGAGCCGGGCAGTTCGTTGCGCGGGGCCTCGCCGGGCCCGGGGACGACCACGCGGTCGGCGTCGCGCACGGCACCGCCGAGCAGCGAGCCGACGAGCAGGGTGAGCCCGCAGACGACGACGGTGACGAGGGCGCCGCGGCGCAGTACGTAGCGGCGCAGGTCCCACAGGTCGGAACGGGGGCCGAGGCGGCGCCAGGCGCGGGCGGCGAGGCGGCCGTCGACGGAGTAGACGGGGGCGCCGGCGATGACCAGCGGGGACCAGGCGGCGAGGTAGATGATGTCGGGCGCGTCGTAGGCGGGGGCGCTCTTCCAACTGACGGTGACCAGCAGTGCGGCGGAGAGCACGGCGCCGACGACGGCGGCGACCCGCTGCCAGCAGCCGAGGACGGTCAGGACGCCTACGACGACCTGGAGGAAGGCGATGACGAGTCCGGCGCCGACGGGGTGCTCGAGGGCGAACTGCTGGAGCGGCTGGGCGACTTCCCAGGGGTGCAGGGTGTTCAGCCACGTCACCATGGAGCCGCGTTCGCCGCCGTCGAAGTAGACGGGGTCGCAGAGTTTGCCCATGCCGGCGTAGATGGAGATGAAGCCGAGGAAGACGCGCAGCGGGAGCAGGACGACGCCGAGGTTCATCCGGCGGCCGGGGTAGTAGGCGTGCCGGGCCGGGTCGTCGCCTTGGCGCCTGGCCCGGCGGCCGCCGGATTTCCGGTCGGCGGCCCGGTGGCCACCGGCGCCCTCGAACTCGCCGGTGTCGTGGCCCTGTTCGTCGTAGCCGTGCTCGTCGTAGCCGTAGTCCCCGTAACCGCCGTAGGCCGGTTCGTCGTAGGCGCTGCCGACGGGGCGCATGGGGGGCAGCAGGGGCGGCGCGCCGCCGTGGGTGCGCTGGGGGCCGATGACGGGCACTTCGATGGGCTGGGTGGCGGCCGGGTCGTCGGCGTAGCCGTACCCCTCGCCGACGCGGGGGATGACCCGGGTCGCTCCGGCGTCGGTGAGCGGTTCGTCGGCGTGCCGGACGCCTTCGTGGCGCACTGCCTGGAGAAGCCGGTGCGCACCGGCGTCGTCGGGGGCGGAGCGACCGCTCCAGACGACGGGGCGCCGCCGGGGCGCGGTCCCGCCCGGGGCGCCCATGGTGGTGACGACGGGGATGCGGGGCGCGCCCTGGGCGACGCTGAAGTGCCGTGCGATCCGCGGGGATCGGGCGCGTCGCGTCGAGGCGCCCAGCTGCACGCGGAAGCTGGCGTGATTGACGATGACCTGCGCCGGATCGCTCGGCACCTTCACCATGCTCAGCGCGGGAGCGTCGTCGAGTCCCGACGAGCGGTCCCCCGTGGGTGTGCGGGGTGTTCTGGTGTCCACACTCATCTAACCGAGTGACGTGGTGATAGGACACTGCTTTGACGCGCCGGATGTGTCCGGACCGCGTCAAGCTTGTCCGGACCACCCGGAATACCCCGTGTGGGTGATGGCGTCGAACACCCGTTCAGGCGCGGCGGCGTGCCGCCTCGTACAGCACGACTCCCGCCGCCACACCGGCGTTGAGCGACTCGGCGCCGCCCGGCATCGGGATCCGCACCCGGAAGTCGCAGGTCTCACCGACCAGTCGGGACAGCCCCTTGCCCTCGCTGCCGACGACGATCACGACCGGGCCCGCCAGCGCGTCCAGTTCGCCGATCTCGGACTCCCCGTCGGCGGCCAGCCCGACGACCACGATCCCCGCCTTCTTGTACGCCTCCAGGGCGCGCGTCAGGTTGGTGGCGCGGGCGACGGGCGTGCGGGCGGCCGTACCGGCGGACGTCTTCCAGGCACCGGCGGTCATCCCGGCGGCCCGCCGCTCGGGGACGACGACGCCGTGGCCGCCGAAGGCGGAGACGGAACGGACGACGGCGCCGAGGTTGCGCGGGTCGGTGACTCCGTCGAGGGCGACGATCAGCGGGTCCCGGCCCTCGTCGTGGGCGCCCGCGACGAGGTCCTCCGGGTGCGCGTACTCGTACGGCGGGACCTGGAGGACCAGGCCCTGGTGGTTCAGTCCGTTGGTCATCCGGTCGAGTTCGGGGCGGGGGGCCTCCATGAGGTTGATGCCGCCGCGCTCGGCCGCGAGCTGGAGCGCCTCGCGCACCCGCTCGTCGTTGTCGATGAACTGCTGGACGTACAGCGTGGAGGCGGGTACGCCCTCGCGCAGCGCCTCGACGACGGGGTTGCGTCCGACGACGAGTTCGGAGGTCGAGCGGCCGCCGCCGCGCCGCTGCGGGGCGCGTCCGGCGGCACGGCGTGCCTTCGCCTGGGCGGCGCGCTGCTTGGCGTGCCCCTTGCGCATCTCGGCGGGGGGCGTGGGCCCCTTGCCCTCCAGGCCCCGGCGCCGCTGGCCGCCGCTGCCGACCTGCGCGCCCTTCTTGCCGGACATGCGGCGGTTGTTCGCGGCCATGATGTACCCGTCTCCGTGAAGTCGTCCGTGCGTGCCTGCGTGCGTGCTCATGTGCGTCCGTCCGCAGGTACCCACGCGTGCGTGTGTGTTACGTCTGTGAAGTGTGCCGCCCGGAGGCCCGGACGGCACAACCCGATCTTGGGGAACCCGGAGGTTCCGGGAGATTTCAGGAGGCGCCCCCTCCTGCCTCAGCGCGGGCCGAGGCTCCAGCGCGGTCCCTGCGGGCTGTCCTCGATGACCAGTCCGGACTGGCCGAGCTGGTCCCGGATGGCGTCCGCGGTGGACCAGTCCTTGCGGGCGCGGGCGGCCTCGCGCTGGTCGAGGACCATGCGGACGAGGGTGTCGACGACGCCGCTCAGCTCCTCGCCGCGGTCGCCGTCGCCGGCCCAGTGCGCGTCGAGGGGGTCCAGGCCGAGGACCGCGAGCATGGCGCGCACCTCGGCGAGGCGGGCGACGGCCGCTTCCTTGTCGTCGGCGGCCAGCGCGCTATTGCCCTGCCGGACGGTGGTGTGCACCACCGCCAGGGCCTGCGGTACGCCGAGGTCGTCGTCCATGGCCTCGGCGAAGGCGGGCGGCACCTCGGTGGCCGGCTCGACGGCGCCGGGCGTGCCGGTCAGCTCGCCCACCCGCTGGATGAAGCCCTCGATCCGCGCGAACGCGGACTCGGCCTCGCGCAGGGCGTCCTCGCTGTACTCGATCATCGAGCGGTAGTGCGGGGTGCCGAGGTAGTAGCGGAGCACGATGGGCCGCCAGCGCTTGACCATCTCGGAGACCAGGACGCTGTTGCCGAGCGACTTCGACATCTTCTCGCCGCTCATGGTGACCCAGGCGTTGTGCACCCAGTACCGGGCGAACTCGTCGCCGTAGGCCTTGGCCTGGGCGATCTCGTTCTCGTGGTGCGGGAAGATCAGGTCGAGGCCGCCGCCGTGGATGTCGAAGGCGGTGCCGAGGTACTTGTGGGCCATCGCCGAGCACTCCAGGTGCCAGCCGGGACGCCCGCGGCCCCACGGTGTCTCCCAGCTCGGCTCGCCGGGCTTGGCCGCCTTCCACATGGCGAAGTCGCGCGGGTCGCGCTTGCCGGTCTCGCCCTCACCGGACGGCTGGAGCAGGTTGTCGAGCTCCTGGTTGGACAGTCCCAGGTACTCGGGGAACGAGGTGACGGCGAAGTAGACGTTGCCGTCGGCCTCGTAGGCGTGGCCGCGCTCGATGAGGCCGCGCATCATCTCGACCATCTCGGTGATGTGGCCGGTGGCACGCGGTTCGTAGGTCGGGGGGAGGCAGCCGAGGACCTGGTAGCCGTCGGTGAAGGCGCGCTCGTTCTCGTAGCCGATGGCCCACCAGGGGCGGTTCTGCTCCGCGGACTTCGCGATGATCTTGTCGTCGATGTCCGTGACGTTGCGGATGAACGTCACCTTCAGGCCGCGGTACTCGAACCAGCGGCGCATGATGTCGAAGTTCAGCCCCGAGCGGATGTGCCCGATGTGCGGCGCCGCCTGGACGGTGGCACCGCACAGGTAGATCGAGACGCAACCCGGCTGGAGCGGGGTGAAGTCACGGATCTGCCGGGCGCTGGTGTCGTACAGGCGAATAGTCACCCCTCCAGGGTAGTCGGCCCGGGACGGTGCCTCGCGCCCCTTTCCCGGCCCGTGTCGTCCTCCCTGCCCGTGTCGTCAGCCGGTGGGGACGACGAGGGCGGTGGCGACGGCCATCAGCCCTTCGCCGCGGCCGGGGAACCCGAGTCCGTCGGTGGTGGCGCCGGAGACCGACACCGGTGCGCCGGCGGCCTCGGTGAGGATCTTCTGGGCCTCGTCCCGGCGCTTGCCGATCTTGGGCCGGTCCCCCACCACCTGCACCGCGACGTTGCCGATCCGGAAGCCGGCCGCCCGCACGATCCGCGCGGCCTCGGTCAGCAGGGTCACACCGGAGGCGCCGGACCACTCGGGCCGCCCGGTGCCGAAGTGCTGCCCCAGGTCACCGAGGCCGGCGGCGGAGAACAGGGCGTTGCAGGCGGCGTGCGCCACGACGTCGGCGTCGGAGTGCCCGGCGAGCCCGGGGCCCTGGCCCTCCCACTTGAGGCCGGCGCACCACAGTTCCCGGCCGTCCTCGAAGGCGTGGATGTCGGTGCCGATGCCGACCCGCGGGAGCACCGGCAGGGGTTCAGAAGCCATCGTTGAGCCTCCTGCGGGCCAGGACCGCCTCCGCGAGGACGAGGTCCAGGGGACGGGTGACCTTGAAGGCCTCCTCGTGGCCGGGGACGGTGACGACGGTCCGGCCGAGCTGCTCGACCATGCTCGCGTCGTCGGTGACGTCGTCGGTCACCGTCTCGTGCGCGTGCACCAGGGTGGTCCGGTCGAAGCCCTGCGGGGTCTGCACGGCCCGCAGCAGGGACCGGTCGGGAGTGGCGACCACGGGCTCCGGCTCGCCGGGGGTGGCGGCCGGTTCGACCTGCTTGACGGTGTCGGCCAGCGGCAGCGCCGGGACCACGGCGGGGGCGCCGTCGCGGACGGCCGCGACGACGGCGTCCACGGTGTCCACGGGGACGAGCGGGCGGGCCGCGTCGTGCACCAGGACGATGTCGAAGCCGGGTGGCAGGGCGTCGAGGCCGAGCTTCACCGACTCCTGGCGGGTCTCCCCGCCGGGGACGACGACGAAGTCGGTGCGGTCGGGCAGCGCGTACGCGTCGAGCAGCGTCCTGACCTCCGCGGCGCCCTCGGGCGGGGCCACGACGACGACCAGGGAGACGGCGCGGGACGCGGCCATCGCGCGGACCGCGTGGATGAGCATGGGCGTGCCGCCCAGCGCGCGGAGCGCCTTGGGGGCTCCCGGCCCGAGGCGCACGCCCCGGCCGGCGGCCGGGATCACGGCCGCCGTACGGGCGGTCGTACGGCCGGATGCGGGGTTCGGCGTCGGCGGAAGGAGCGGATCGTCAGACATCGGTTCCTGTCAGGTTGGTGTGCTCGGCCCGGGGAGTTTGACGACAGGGCCTGGGTGGGTATGGCCTGGGCGTAGCCCCTGCTCCCGGAGTGGGGGGAGTGCCGGGCGTACCGCCCTGACCAGCCCCTTCCGTGACTCTGGTCGGGCCGGCCGCCCGGACCCGCACGCCAGGGGCGGGGACACGCGTGGTGACACTTTCCCGGCGCGGCGCACGCGCCGGGAAGCGCTGCGGGGTGCGGCGCAGGGGCGTACGGAGCGGGCGTGCACGGCGCAGGGGTGCGGCGCACGGACCGGCTGCGGAGTACGGGTGCCGCCCGGGGACGGACATGCCGCAGCGCCCGGCGACATCACATCCGTCATCGGGCACCGCGGCATTTCGACGCACTTCGATGTACGTACTGGCGACGTGAAGCTCCGCCTGCCTCGTCCGTCTCGCCTTACGAGGCGAGAACCTCGTCGAGGAGAGCCTCGGCCTTGTCCTCGTTGGTCTTCTCCGCGAGGGCGAGCTCGCTGACCAGGATCTGGCGCGCCTTGGCGAGCATGCGCTTCTCACCGGCGGAGAGTCCGCGCTCACGCTCGCGGCGCCACAGGTCACGCACGACTTCCGCGACCTTGATGACATCGCCCGAAGCGAGCTTCTCCAGGTTTGCCTTGTAGCGACGGGACCAGTTCGTGGGCTCCTCGGCGTACGGTGCGCGCAGCACCTCGAAGACCCGGTCCAGCCCGTCCTGACCGACCACATCACGCACGCCGACGAACTCCGCATTGTCCGCTGGCACACGCACCGTCAGGTCACCCTGGGCGACCTTCAGCACCAAGTAGGTCTTGTCCACGCCTTTGATCTGGCGAGTTTCGATAGCCTCGATCAGCGCGGCCCCGTGATGGGGATAGACCACGGTGTCGCCAACCTTGAACGTCATGTGACAGGTACCCCTTCCGTGGCTATCCAGGGTAACACGGATACGGCGTGTTCTGAATGACGTTTTCGCAGGTCAGGGCCATTCTCGGGGCTTGACAACAGCATCGGGAACGTGCTGCGACCACTGAGCGGAAGCACGTATTCGCAGGTCGGAGGGGCCCTTCGGGGCAAGTGAAACGCGTACGTTACACGCATCCGAAGACCCCCGCAGGCGGCCAAACGTCCCCATATGTCCACCCCCAAGCGCTCGACTTCCGCTACTCCGTTCGGTGTGCGCGACAGGGTTCCGGCCGAATCCGGAATTGATCAACACGCCCTCCGGGACGAGCGGCCGGTGATCAATTTCCGGACCGCCCCGGCATTTCCCGGTCCGCCGCCGCATTCCTTCACGAAATATGCGCCACTCCGAGAAGGTGCCGCGGACGATCCCGACCGCACTTATGTGAATGTCGGAGGAGTACGTGACCGAAGTAACCGGCGAGTCACTTACGCGAGTCACCCCCGGCGTCCTCTGCGGCGTCGTCCGCGGGGAAGGCGTCCGTGGGTCGTCCACGACCCCGCAGACGCCTGTGAAAACGGCCGGTGATCGAGTGACGGCCGCGGTCCGCGCGCGCCTTCCGGGGGAACGGCGGTCCTCTCAGGGAGGGTCGGGTGCGGGCACGCGAGAACGGCTCGATAGCCTGAGGCCGCTGACAGACATTTGAAGGCGGCCGAACCGGTCGCCGCCGCTCGCTCGAGTCAAGGAGTTGCCGCCGCCGTGAGCAGCAGCCTTCGACGCGGCGCCATCGCCGCCGCCGCCATCGCGTTCTCCATCGCCTCGCTCTCCGCGTGCACATCCGGCAACAACGCCCAGTCCCTGCAGATCCAGCCGGACAACGCCGCGACGAGCGTGGGCGACATCAAGGTCCAGAACGCCATCGTCGTCACCCAGCCGGACCGCGAGTCCACGGGCCCCGCCGTCGTCGCCGCGACCCTGTTCAACGAGGGCCGCAGCGACCAGACGCTGGAGTCGATCACCCTCCCCGGCACCGGCAAGACCGTCGCGCTCACCCCCGCCAAGGGCGGCAGCCTGACCGTCCCGGCCGGCGGCTCGCTCATCATCGGCGGCGCGGGCAACGCCTCCGCCGTCCTGCCCAGCAGCCGTGAGGCCGTCCAGGACGGCAACGCGCAGCCGGTCACGTTCACCTTCAGCGAGACCGGTGACGTGAGCCTGCGCGCGCTCGTCCACCCCGCCGAGAGCTTCTTCAGCGAGTGGGGCCCGAGCGAGATCCCGGCCGCGCCGGGCACCTCGACGGAGCCGTCGGCGGAAGCCTCCGGCACGCCGGGCGACTCCGCGACCGAGGGGGCCGAGAGCTCCGACGCCCCGGCGGACACCCCGTCCGACGCGGCCTCGGCCAGCCAGTCGGCCGGCGACTGAGCACCGGCGGCACAGCCGCACACGACGGTGGGCGGGACCCCTGCGCAGGGGTCCCGCCCACCGTCGTACCGACGAGTGCCGGCCACGGGTGCCGGGCAACGGCCGCCCGTGGCCGGGCCGGGGTCTCAGGGCTCGAACTTGTAGCCCAGCCCCCGGACCGTCACCAGGTAGCGCGGCGCGCCCGGGTCCGGCTCGATCTTGGCGCGCAGCCGCTTGACGTGGACGTCGAGGGTCTTGGTGTCGCCCACGTAGTCGGCGCCCCAGACCCGGTCGATGAGCTGCATCCGGGTCAGCACGCGCCCGGCGTTGCGCAGCAGCATCTCCAGC
The DNA here is from genome assembly GCF_040655635.1 of Streptomyces sp. NPDC050388. Taxonomy (NCBI): domain Bacteria; kingdom Bacillati; phylum Actinomycetota; class Actinomycetes; order Kitasatosporales; family Streptomycetaceae; genus Streptomyces; species Streptomyces sp. NPDC050388. The sequence continues at coordinate 20,580 of NZ_JBFAKH010000007.1, read as the reverse complement.
AGGTCGAACTCCTTGAGCGGCAGGTCGACCTTGGTGCCGCCCACGGTGACCACGTGCCGGTCGACGTCCATGCGGACCGGGCCGGCCTCCAGGGCCGCGGGGGCGACCTCCTCGGGCTCGCCCCTGCGGCGCAGCACGGCGCGGATACGGGCGACCAGTTCGCGCGAGGAGAACGGCTTGGTGACGTAGTCGTCGGCGCCTATCTCCAGGCCGACCACCTTGTCGATCTCGCTGTCCTTGGCGGTCACCATGATGACGGGGACGTTGGAACGGCCGCGCAGCTGGCGGCACACCTCGGTGCCCGGCAGGCCGGGCAGCATCAGGTCGAGGAGGACGAGGTCGGCGCCGTTGCGCTCGAACTCGTCGAGGCCGTCGGGCCCCGTGGCCGCGACGGCGACCTCGAAGCCCTCCTTGCGGAGCATGTACGACAGGGCGTCGGAGAAGGACTCCTCGTCCTCGACGACGAGCACTCGGGTCACGGAAGGACCTCCGGGGAGGGAAGCGTTTCGTACGCGGATGAATCGGAAGCGTGGGGGGATCGGGGGGATGCGGAAGCGGACCGTCCGGCCTCGTCGAGGCCTTCGGGGTCGTCCTGGTGGGACGACGGGGGGCCGCCGAGGCCGCTGCCGCGGGTGGGGGCCGCGGCGGCCTCGGGGAGCCGCAGGGTGAACGTGGAGCCCTGGCCTTCGGCGCTCCACACCGTGACCTCCCCGCCGTGCGAGGCGGCCACGTGCTTGACGATCGCGAGGCCCAGACCGGTACCGCCCGTGGCACGGGAGCGGGCCGGGTCGACGCGGTAGAAGCGCTCGAAGACGCGCTCCTTCTCCTTGTCGGAGATCCCTATGCCCTGGTCGGTCACGGCGATCTCGATCAGGTCCCCGCCCGGCTGGGCGACCCTGCGGGCCGCGATGCCGACGCGGGTGCGGGCGGGTGAGTAGTTGACGGCGTTCTCGACGAGGTTGCCGAGGGCTGCGGCGAGCTGGCCGCGGTTGCCCCACACGCGCAGGTCGGCGGCGCTCGGCTGGTGCTCACCGCCCTCCTGAGCGAGCCCTTCGGACCCCTCGGTCCCTTCGAGCCCGCCGGGCGCCCACACGTTCGAGGCCATGGTGATCTGCTTGGTGCCCGCCGCGTGGCGGCAGCGGTCGACGGCCTCGGCGACCAGTTCGTACACGGTGACGGGTTCGGCGTCCTCGAGCGGGTCGTCGTTCTGGACGCGGGAGAGGTCGATGAGCTCCTGCACCAGATTGGTGAGGCGGGTGGCCTCGCCCTGCATCCGGCCGGCGAAGCGCTCCACGGCCTCGGGGTCGTCGGAGGCGTCCATGACGGCTTCGGAGAGCAGGGAGAGCGCGCCGACGGGGGTCTTGAGCTCATGGCTGACGTTGGCGACGAAGTCGCGCCGTACCGCCTCGATGCGACGGGCCTCGGTGAGGTCCTCCACGAGCAGCAGTACGAGCCGGGAGCCGAGGGGCGCCACCCGCGCGGAGACGGCGAGGGCCTCGCCGCGCCCGGTGCCGCGGCGGGGCAGATCCAGTTCGACCTGCCGTATCTCGCCGTCCCGCCGGGTGGCGCGGGCCATCTGCAGCATGGGTTCCACGGCGAGCTTGCCGCCGCGGACCAGCCCGAGGGCGTACGCGGCGGAGCTGGCCTTGACCACGCCGTCCGCCTCGTCCAGGACGACGGCGGAGGAGCGCAGTACGGAGAGCACGGTGTCCACGCCCGGCGGAAGCACCGGCTCCGTGTGCAGCGAGGAACGTGTGGGGCGCCGTTGTTCGCGCTCACTGAAGCGGAACGCCAGCACGGCGAAGGCGCCGGTGAGCACTCCGGCGATCGCCGCCGCTGCGGCGACCGCCGCGTTCACGTCCATGTGTCCAGGTTAGGCATGCGCCGACCGGTGGCCACAGCCACGAGAGGGCAAGCTCGAACACTCGTCGCCCAGAGTTCACCTCGGAGCCAGGGATGGTTCATTTGGGGTGGCGGAGCCGGACGCGTAAGGATCGGAGCGTGGGAGCGTGGGGTTTCGCACCGTCGGTCGCGCGGGGTTCGCGCCGTCGACTGCGTGGCGGAGCACCCGCCCCGGAACCCCGCGGGAGCCCGGCTCCCGAAGCCCCGAGTAGACGCACGAGAGGAACCCTGATGCGGGACGCGTACCACGAGGAACTGGATTCGATCGGCGACAGTCTGGTGGAGATGGCCCGGCTGGTCGGGTCGGCGATCGGGCGCGCCACGACGGCCATCCTCGACACCGACCTGAAGCTCGCCGAGCACGTGATCGAGGGCGACCAGAAGGTCGACCAGCTCCAGCACGACCTGGAGGCCCGTGCCATAGCCCTGCTGGCGCGGCAGCAGCCGGTGGCGACCGATCTGCGGATCGTCGTGACCTCGCTGCGCATGTCGGCCGACCTGGAGCGGTCCGGCGACCTGGCGCAGCACGTGGCGAAGCTGGCCCGGCTGCGCTTCCCGGAGCGTGCGGTCCCGCAGGACCTGCACGCGACCATCCTGGAGATGGGCCAGCTGGCCCAGCGCCTGATGGCCAAGGCGGCCGAGGTGATCATCACCAAGGACGTCGACCTGGCGCTCCAGCTGGAGCAGGACGACGACGAGATGGACCTGCTGCACCGCACCCTCTTCCAGCACCTGATGGACGACCGCTGGAAGCACGGCATCGAGACGGCCGTCGACGTGACGCTGCTGGGCCGCTACTACGAGCGCTACGCCGACCACGCGGTCTCGGTCGCCAAGCGGGTGGTCTACCTGGTCACGGGCGAGCACGCGGACGAGATCCAGCCGGACATCCAGCCCGACATCCAGCCGGTGCCGGGGGCTCAGGAGGCCTGACCGGACGGCGTGAAGGGAGCGCGGGGATCGGCCGAGGGCGCGCATGAGCCCCAATGCGCCGTTGATGCGCCCGCTGGAACGGGCATCCAATGGGCACAGGCACGGCGCCAGTCTCGAGGAGGGACCCATGGCCGATTCCCCCAGCTCCCCCGGCACGACGCCCGATCCCACGCAGGAGCGGGAGACGGAGCAGCCCGCCGAGATCAGGAGCCTGACCCTGGTCGCCGCGTGCGGCTGCGGCTCCGGCTGCAGCTGTGGCTGCCAGTCGGGCAGCCCCTGCCAGTGCTGAGCACGCCCACTGGTTGCCCGTCGCTCGGTGCACCACCCGTCCCGAAGGCCCCGGCGACCGCCGGGGCCTTCGGCATGCCGGGCGGCCGGTGCGGGCGCAGCATGGAAGTACGTACGCCCCGAGTCGGTACGTACGGCCCGGAGTGGGAAGGAGGTGCGAGGCCGTGACCCAGTTCATGGACATCCACCACGGCATGCAGGGCATCACGGCGGACCAGCTGCGGCAGGCGCATGAGGCCGACCTCGCGATACAGGAGGAAGAGAGCGTCTACTTCCGGCAGTCCTGGGCGGACCCGGAGTCCGGCACGATCTACTGCCTCTCGGAGGCACCCTCCGCCGAAGCGGTGCAACGCGTTCACGAGCGCACCGGCCACAAGGCCGACGAGATCCACGCGGTGCCGCTGTCGGTGCAGTAGGCGGACCCGACCCCCGCCGGAGGCGGCGCCCCTCAGGGAGCACTGACCTCCGGCGTCTGCTGCATCCCGTCGGCCTTGCCCCCGTCGGCCTTCCCCGCGGCGGTCGCGGTCTCCTCGGCCGCCAGGCGGCGCATCAGCAGCCCGTACCCGAGTCCGGCCACGGTGCCGATGACGGCGCACAGGCCCCACAGCCACCGCGCCCCGAACCGGTCGATGACGAACCCCGACATCAGCGGGGCGACCAGCGCGGCGACGGCCCAGGACATGGTGTACATGCCCTGGTAGCGCCCGCGTCCGTGGGCCGGCGACAGCTGGACGACCAGCCCGGTCTGGGTGGGCGCGTTGACGATCTCGGCGAGCGTCCACACGCAGACGGTGAGGGCGAAGAGGCCGACCGATCCGGCGAAGGCGGTGAGGCCGAAGCCGTACCCGGCGAGGAGCGAGGAGATCACCAGGAGCCGTCCGGGGTCCCGGTGCTCGATGAACCGGGTCACCGGGATCTGCAGCGCGACGATCAGCACACCGTTGACCGCGATGGCCATGCCGTAGTCGGCCGGGGTGAACCCGGCCGCGCCCATCGCGACGGGCAGTCCGACGGACCCCTGCATGAAGATCAGCGCGACGAGGAAGGAGAGCCCGACGACCCCCATGAACCGCCCGTCCCGCAGGACGGTCCCCAGCCCCACGGAGTCCTCCCGCGCCTCCTCGGCGCTCCGCACGGGCTTCGACTCGGGGAGCTTCACGAAGACGACGACGGCGCACACCATGGTCATCGCAGCCTCGATGAGGAACCCGGCGAGGTAGCTGTACTCGGCGATGAACCCGGCGGCCGTGGCGGAGACGGCGAAGCCTAGGTTGATGGCCCAGTAGTTGAGGGAGAAGGCGCGGATGCGGTCCTCGGGCCGGACGATGTCGGCCATCATCGCCTGGACTGCGGGCCGGGACGCGTTGCTGGCCATGCCGACGAGGAAGGCGACGGCGGCGATGGAGACGGGGTCGCGCACGAAGCCGAGGGCCGCCACGGACACGGCGGTGGAGGCCTGCGCGATGAGCAGCGTGGGCCGCCGGCCGATCCGGTCGGTCATCACCCCGGCGCCCAGCGAGGAGATCACCCCGCCGAGGCCGTGCACGGCGGCGACGAGGCCGGCGTAGGTGGCGGAGTAGCCGCGGTCGAGGGTGAGGTAGAGCGCCATGAAGGTGGCGACGAAGGCACCGAGCCGGTTGACGAGGGTGCTGGTCCACAGCCACCAGAACGCCGGGGGCAACCCGGACACGGTCTCCCGCACCGCACGCCGGACACGGACGACGGACACCACGCGACCCCCCGGGGTAAGCACCTGAAACGGCGAGCACACCTTACAAAGGAACCGGAGGAGTCCACCACTCGATTAACGGGTCCCGCCGGCCGTCCACCCGTCGAGCGGGGGCACGGCTCGCTCGCGGCTTCGATTACGCTCGGACCCATGGCCGACGCACCGTACAAGCTGATCCTCCTCCGCCACGGCGAGAGCGAGTGGAACGCGAAGAACCTGTTCACCGGCTGGGTGGACGTCAACCTCACTCCGAAGGGCGAGAAGGAGGCGACGCGCGGCGGTGAGCTGCTCAAGGAAGCCGGCCTGCTGCCCGACGTGGTCCACACGTCCCTCCAGAAGCGCGCCATCCGCACCGCGCAGCTGGCGCTGGAGGCCGCCGACCGCCTCTGGATCCCGGTCAGCCGCAGCTGGCGCCTGAACGAGCGCCACTACGGCGCCCTCCAGGGCAAGGACAAGGCGCAGACCCTCGCGGAGTTCGGCGAGGAGCAGTTCATGCTGTGGCGCCGCTCCTACGACACCCCGCCGCCCCCGCTGGACACCGAGGCCGAGTACTCCCAGTTCCACGACCCGCGCTACGCGACCCTCCCGCCGGAGCTGCGCCCGCGCACGGAGTGCCTGAAGGACGTCGTCGTCCGGATGCTCCCGTACTGGTTCGACTCGATCGTCCCCGACCTCCTGGCCGGCCGCACGGTCCTGATCGCCGCCCACGGCAACAGCCTGCGCGCCCTGGTCAAGCACCTCGACGGCATCTCCGACGCCGACATCGCGGGCCTGAACATCCCGACGGGCATCCCCCTCTCCTACGAACTCGACGCCGACTTCAAGCCGGTCAACCCCGGCGGCACCTACCTCGACCCGAACGCGGCCGCGGCCGCCATCGAGGCGGTCAAGAACCAGGGCAAGAAGAAGTAGACCCAATGATCATGCCTCCCACCTGCGCATACGGCGCGGATGGGAGGCAGTTTCACGGCCTGGGACCACTCTGGGCCCTCAGTCCTCCGGGTCCTGCGGTCGGAGTGCCTGGCCGAGGGCCCTCCGGGCACGCTCCCGACTGCTGGGCATGAGGTGCGCGTACACCTTCAGGGTCAGGCCCGGGTCGGAGTGTCCGAGGTACTCGGCAAGGGCCTTGATGCTCTCCCCGGCATCCAGCAGAACGGATGCATAGAAGTGCCGCAGGGCGTGCATGCCGTGCTCGCGAGCGGCGGCATGCTCACGGCTCTTGGCCTGCGGGATGACACCGACCTTCGCCAGGGCGGGCTTCCAGTGGTCCTCGTTCAGCGACGTACGCCAGACGTGGCCGCCGTTGGGCCCGCTGAAGATAAGCCGCTTGGTCACGGGTTGGCCGTTCGCTCGCATCCACGGCAACGTGATCTCGACAGGCGGGAAGCGCTCCATGTGCTCCTTGAGCGCCTCCGCCACGGGGTCCGGCAGAGGTACGTCACGGAGCTTGCCGCCCTTCGGCGGCGCGAACACGGGCTTGCTGAGACTCAGCTTCAGTTGCTGCACCACGTTCAGGGTGCCGCCCTCGAAGTCCAGGTCATCCACGGACAGACCCAGGATCTCGCCCTGCCGCAGGCCGCAGCCGGCACCCACGTCGACCATGGGCCGGAAGCGCTCAACCATGGCGGCCCGCATCGCGAAGACTCGCTCTGGCGGCCAGGGGACGACACGACGCGTCCCCAGCTCGGGAGGCATCACCGTGCGCGAGTTGCAGGGATTGCGGCGCAGGCACCCGTCCTCGACTGCTGCGGACAGCACGGCGCGGACGTTGGAGAAGATCACACGGGCGTACGCGCCGGACATGCCGGACGCTTCGAGCTGCGTCACGAACTCCCGGATGTGACTCGGCTGGAACGACCCGAGCTGACGCGCCCCGATGCGCGGGAAGGCATGCAGCCTGAGTTGAGAGTCCATCGACGCCCGGGTGTTCGGGTCGCCGCTCTGGCTCGCAAGCCACTTCTCGGCGAACTCCTGGAACGTCGTACGCGACGCGTTCGGGTCGATGAAGTCGCCGCGGGCCACGTCCGCCGTGATGCTGCTCAGCCACTGCTCGGCGAGGCGCTTCTGTCCGTCGGGGAAGGACTTGCCCTTCCGCTTCCCGTCGGGCGTGAAGTAGCGGGCCCGGTAGCGCATGCCCTTGCCGTGACGGTCGGTCTTGACGCGGACGGCCTTGCCGTTGGCGTCGGTGGTGGTCTTGAACCAGCGGTCTTGGATGCTTCCTGCCATCGACAGGCTGTCCCTTCAGGGCCGAGTGTTCAGGCGGCGTCGTGGTCGGTCTGCTGCTGGGCCCACGCGTGGACGACGGCGGGGTCGTAGCGCAGGTACTTGCCGATGCGGATCGCGGGCGGTCCAAGACGCTTGCGGCGCCAGGCGTAGACGGTCTCGACACTCGGGAGGCTGAACATCGTGACCAGGTCTTCCGGGGTGAGGTAGCGCTCTGGCAGTCCGCCACGGAGGACGGCACGCGGGTCGGTCGACTGGTTCCGGAGTGCGGTCATGCCGCCGTCCTTTCGATCGAGTGGTTCGGGGTCGATTCGGGCAGGTCGGGGGTAGACCGCTGCGCGATGGGCACGGCTACCACTCCGCCCGCAGCGCGCGGCGCCAGGTGCCGTCCGGTCCGGCCGGCGGGGTGGCTCCGACCGCGTAGCCGCCGCCGTCCAACCGGACGATGAGCGGGGAGGGCTGGCGCGTGTCGGAGCGCATCAGGTCGAAGCAAAACCGGCGACGGTGCCGGTCCGGCAGGGCCTGCCGGTACAGCCAGTCATGGCCTGACGCGGTGGGCGTGACGCCGGGGCGTGACGCGCCCGTGACGCCGGGCGTCACGCAGGTCAGCGCGGGGGCTGCGAAATCGCGCCCCATGGCCTCTCCAAGGCGCATAAGGGTTTCCACCGGTACCAGGGCTGCGCCCTGCCGGATCGCACGCAAGACCAGCAGCGGCGCCCGCCGCACGGTGACCGCGTCGACCTGTTGATGCCGGTAGGCAGGCGACAGGTACAGAGCCACAGCCGCCTCGCCCACCGTCATCGGCCGCGAGCGGGCCTCGGCGTACCAGAACGACAGGGCAAGCCTGTAGGCGAACTGACGGCAGGCACCCACCTCGGGAAACTCGGCACTGTCCAACGCGGCGAAGTGGTCGATGACTTCGGCGATCCCTGCCGGACCCAGCATGCGCACGGCGCCGTTGAGAGCGTCATAGAGGGTGTCGGTGTCGGGCACCGGAAGGGTGAGTTCGTCGGCACCCGTCTCGAACAGGGCGGCGGCAACCTCCCCCATCGTCAGCTCAAGCCCTCGGATGGGGACCGTGGGGAAAGCCTCAGCCGCGCGGCGGCGCTCCCGCCGCACCAGAGGCACGGCGGGAGCGGCCGGAGCCGTCACACGGGCGTACAGCGCGCCCAGCGGTCCCGGAACGGTCATCGGACACCCGCCCGGATGCGCAGAGCGGTGGCCGTCTGGTGAACCGGGCAGTACAGCGAGAAGGACAGGTCCGGGTCCGGGTCGTCGATGTCGATCGTGCCGGTCCCCCCGCACGGGCAGTCGTCCATCGACGCTGCCCCGTTCCGGGTCCGGGCGGTCTCGCTCATCCCGTGCACCCGCACGCTCAGCGCCGCCGACTTGTTCGCCGCGTCCAGACGGCTCATGTCCGGGAAGCACTGCTCATGGCGAGCCAGCAGCGCTGGCGTCACCATGCCGTCCATCTCCAGCAGGAAGAACCCGTGGAAGAACTCGGCCAGCCGCCTCAGCTCGGCCGTGCCGATCCGCTCGGCACCCTGCACGATCCACACGGCCAACTGCTCCGGAGCCCAATGGCCCTGCTGGCCCGGCATGTCCGAGGCGTACAGCGCCACGGTCCGCTCAGGAGCCGTCAAGCCGGGCACGGTCGCGGTCATCTCAGGCATCATGGAGATACCCCTTCGAGGGTCAGAGAGCGGCGGCTTTGCTTGGCCGCGAGCGCCGCTCTTGGGCTTGGGCCCTGGCGGGTCCGGTGCGCCAACACCGGATGCCCCGCCGGGGCCTTTGTGTTTCCGCAGGCAGCACGGTTGAACCACCTGCTCAACTTGTTGGTACAAGTTGCTGACTGTGATGCTGCCTTCACTGGACGCCAAGCGTCAAGGGGTTCACGCCAACATGTACCAACAAGTTGAGCGAGTGCGTCATGATGGACCCATGAGCAAGCAGCCGAAGTACCACCACGTGGCCGATGTCCTGCGCCGTGACATCGTCGGCGGCACATACCCGCCGGGGGCGCGCCTGCCTTCAGAAAGCGAGCTTCAGGAGCGGTTCAGCGCTTCTAGGAACACCGTTCGTGCTGGGTTGAAGCTCCTGGCAGGCGAGGGGCTGATCTCGTCGAGTCAGGGACTCGGCTACGAGGTGCGGAAGCACGAGGTGTTCGAACTGAACGCCTCACACTTCGAGAACCTGACGTTCCCGCAGAATGGTGACTCGTACACGACGGACGTGACGAACGCGGGGCGCCGGCCGCATCAAACCTTCCGCGTCGAGGTGACCACGACGCCGCAGTACGTCGCAGAGCGGCTGAAGGTGGAGGCGGGCTCTACAGCGGTTCTTCGTTTCTGTCACCGGTTCGTGGATGACGTCCCATGGTCGACACAGGCAACGCACTATCCGGAGTGGCTTGTGTCCAAGGCCCCAAGGCTCACGGAGCCTGGTGACATCGCCGAGGGAACCACTCGCTACATGGCAGGCCTGGGAATCGAACAGGTCGGGTACTTCGACGAGATTGCTGCTCGTATGCCAACGCCGGATGAGGCCCGTCTACTGGAGATCGGAACAGGGGTTCCGGTGTTGCTGTGGACACGGACTGGCTACTCACAAGAGCGGCCCCTCCGGTGCACGGTCACTACCTTCAGGGCGGACCTGAACCGGATGAACTACGAGATCGGCGACCTGTCCGCCAGAAGCGAGAACGAGCCTCAGTGAAGATCACTCCTGCCCTGCCAGAGGACCTGCCCAAGCTGCTTGCCTTCCGGCAGGAGGCGGCTTCCTGGCTCAGCGAGCTCGGTACCGATCAGTGGAGCCGCCCATACCCGGCCGACCGCCTGTTGGCCACGATCGAAGCGGGAACCGTGTTCATGGTGCGCGACAGAGAGGCGACTGCGGCCACCATTACGCTCACCTCTGACGCTGAGGAAGGGCTGTGGACCGAGCAGGAACTCAGCGAGCCTTCGTGGTTCATCAACAAGCTCACGGTGGCTCGCACGCACGCGGGGCAGAGCCTCGGTGGGCGACTTCTCGACTGGGCAGGAGACAGGGCTTTCAGGGCTTCCGTGAAGTGGCTCAGGCTCGATGCGTGGACGACGAACGAAGCACTACAGCGCTACTACCTCACTCAGGGCTTTGAGCACGTGCGCACCGTTCGTGAAGGCGTCGCGGTGAACGGTGGGCCTCGGGTCTCTGGATGGCTGGCCCAGCGTGCAACCCAACCGGCCGACCACGGGTTCGTGGACGAGACGCCTGCCCTTGCCTGAGAGTCCGCCGCTCCCGCCGGACGGCGGCCGCATCTGTCCGAGGTGCGGATTTCTGCGTCACCGGTGACACCTGCGACACCCACGCCTCTGACCTGCACGTTTCTGATGACGCAGAGCGTTGGAAGTGCGTCATCGGTGACGAACAGCCTGCGCCACCAGTGACGCAGATGACGCAGGATGACGCAGCCGCCGCCCTCTGCGTCACCCCCTCTAATCGCAGGTCAGGGGACGTTTCCCGGCCCTTGGCGCCGCAGGTGACGCAGCGTCTCTTCTCTTAGGACAAGAGAAGGGGTGTCTGTAGTGGTGCGGTGACTCTCAAGCTTGAAGAAGGAGCCGCTGCGCGGCGCGACCGTCAAGGGCGGCGTTGCCGCCAGAACAGCAAGAAGAGCACCGGCAGGCGCGTGGTGCTCCTCTTGCGTGTCTTCCCCGCGCCGCCGACGGGCGCGGTTGGCCTTCCAAGAAAGGACGCCCCTGGAGAGGGGCCCGCAGAACCGCCGTCCGACGGGAGCTCTCACGGCGCTTAGGCGCCTGAAGGTCACCCGCCCGAAGGGCGTTCCCTCTTGCTCTTCGAGCACAAGCGGAATCCATGACGGCGCTCTTCAGGGAGGCAGAGACACCCCCTGCCGGAACCTCTCAGGAAGGGGTTTGGCAGGTCTGACCTTCACGCCTCCCCGCCTCCCTGATCCTTGATCTACGCAGGTCAGATACAGGGAGGCACCCCAGGGAGGCACTCAGGGAGAACTCCCTACCTCCCTGGCACCTCCCCCGCTGCCTCCCCGGGAAAACGGAATGCGCGCGGGCGCCGTCCGACCGTACTTCGACGGCGCTCAGGCTCCTGAAAGGCGTCCGCCCGCAGGGCGGTCCTTCCTGCTCTCCTCGCGATGACTCGGATACGACGGCGACGGCGACGGCGACGGCGACGGGTCCACGCTGGGCCCACTCTGGGCCCTCCGAGGACGACCGGGGATGACCAACAACAACCAACAACAACCACTCAGCCGCAGGTCAGTTGGGATGCGCGGCCCGCTGACCAGGGGCAAAAAACGGGCCCGCCAGACCCAGGGCAAGAAGAAGTAACCTTCGCTCCCCAGGCCCCCTACCCGCGACTTTCTCGCCGGTAGGGGGCTCACTGCTGCGCCTGGGCCGTCAGGCCTGGGTGGTGTGGCGCCTCAGTCGGACGCGCACCCGGAAGGCGACCAGGAAGCCCACGCCCCAGGCGGCGGTCTGCGGGACGTGCGACCAAAGAGGCAGAGAAGCCACGGAGCCGCCGAGCAGCGGCAGCGACGCCGGGTTCGGGGTGATGGTGATGGTGAGAAGCGGACGTGCGAGCATGGTTTCTCCCGTTGGGTGCTCTACCGAAACGCATCGATGGGATGGGCCGCTCCCCTGCCCGGGAGCGGCCCTGAAATGCATGCGCACCTTATTGAGAAAAACCGCCTCGGCGCAAATTTCCGTTCGAGAGCGGTGCGGACCGGTGAATTCCCCCATCTGGGGCGCGTGAGCTTCTCAGTCGAAGCGCCGTACACGTGATGGTGGACGCCGGCTCAAGGTATTCAACGAAAGTGGCGCCAGCCCGCCGAGAGAAGAAGAGATGCCCTCTGTCGGGCTATGCTCGACCGAATCGCGGTCGAGCATAGCCCGACAGAGGGCATCCGATGTGGCATCAGGCGGTTCTGTCTGCGTGTTGCGCCCCGAGGGGCCGGGCGAAGGATCGGGGGAGAGCTCGATGCACCCACTCGTGGGATCCTCAGTCCGTTACCTATTGCGCCGATCCGATCCGCCATATATTGGTGGAGCTATTCAGTCGCTGTTATTCAGCTCTCTTATCCAAGCCTGCCGATCTGCGTGTAACTATCGCTTCTGCGTCGATGGCAGAGGCTGCTACGGGACTCTTATTGGGCGAACTTATTCGCGAACACCGCAGCCACAGCCTTACGGTGCGCTCCTGGCTGAACGGCATCAGGTGCGCGTACACCCGCGGCGTCAGGCCCGGGTCCGAGGGGCCCAGGTACGCGGCGAGGTCCTCGACGTTCTCCCCCGCGTCCAGGAGCACCGAGGCGTAGAACCGGAAACACGCAGGTCAGCGTCCCACCACGTCACTCCGCATCCGGTTACACGCCTTTCCGGGCCAGGGCACCGGACCATACGGAGCTAGCGTGGAAGAAGGACATCGAGCGGATGCCCGGCACCGGCCGATGAAACGGAATATGACATGACCACGCAAGCAAGCAGGACGGGCCCCGGCACCACGCCTTCCGGTGCGCCGATTCCGATCACGAAGCCCAGCGGGCCCCGCGCCGCAGCTGAGCACGTCGTCTCGAACAACACGGTGACCGTCCGCGTAGGCGACCGTCGGCTCGAACTGCCGCCCATGGACCAGCTCGCCTTCCTCGCGGGCCTCGGCTTCCTCGCGGCGCTCGAACTCATCGAGTGGCCCATCGCTCTCGCCATAGGCGTCGGGCACGAACTCGCCCGCAGCCGCCACGGCAAAGTGCTGCGCGAGTTCGGGGAGGCCCTGGAAGAAGCGTGACACACTTCCCCGACGTGCCGTCGACACCTTCCCCCGGCATCGGCGCGAACAGCTCCGGGCTGCCTCCCCAGCCTGCTTGAGTGCCCGACGGGTCGCATCCGTCAAGGCCGCGCAGGGTGAACGACATCAACGGCTGACCCCGACAGACGAAGAAGAGCCCGCCAGCAAGCTGACGGGCTCCCGGGAAAGACCGAGGCTAACCTGCCACCAGGTCAGATCGTCGGTGTCTCATCGACGATCTCCTTGTGCGGTTCGACAACGAACCTCCAGCCGTCACTGGGCTCCATGAAGCGCACTCGAGTCGGGTAGATGTCCAAGGCACGGCGGTCACGGTTCTGGCTGTTCGCGTTCTTCCGCCCCCGGGCCGGCTCCTCGAACAAGTCGACCTTGACATCCGGCACCGTGACGACCTCCTCGCTCCAGCGCTGAACGATCCCCGCGCCGAAGGCTTCCCGGGCGGCGGAGTAGAGCGCCTCCAGAGATTCCTTGTTCCCGTTGGGTACGAAGAGGGCGAGATTCAGGAGGACGCCCGCATTCTGAAGAACCTCGATTTCTTCACCTGCCTCGTCGGCAACCCAGATCCCGGGCTCTTCGGCATTGTCCGGGAGAACACTGACCTCCTGACCGAATATCGTCCTCGCGGCGAAGGACCCTCCCTCAAAATTCTTGCCCGGCTTCGTGAGAGAAGCCGGGGCGTAGCAGTCGAGAGGAAGGCCGTCCATCTCCGCCGAGACGAAGATTCCGTCCTGGAGACTCAACTCCGAAACCTCTTCGGCCGTAAGACGTCGAGCCGTGACCTTCTCGGTGTTCACGCCATTCCCCTTTTTTCGTGGCGTCCTGCGAATTCATTGAAACTCTACCACGAAAACGATCACTCAACTCCCGTTCAATTCCCGCTGAGGGAACAGCAGAAGAATCCTCCCACGTCGCCGGCGGAACGTGGCAAGCGCAGAGAAATGATGCGAGATTCAAAAGGGTACCCACCCGCCCCAACGACACTTTCGGCAACCAAGTCAGCCGTCAAGTGAAATGACGAGCAAACCTGACCGAAAGGGGAGAAGCAGACAGAGGGTGCCTTGCCGCTCAGCGCTGCGCTTGCGCTCCCATCGCGACGGGCCGTATCCCGGTCCCGACCGAGCGGACCGCGGCGCCCCCTCTCCGGATGAGGCCGGCCCTGCTGCGACTCAGGCGGGCCGCATCAGTCACCAGATCACTCACGCCCGTTCCGTACGGGCGTCGACATCGGAGCGGCTGCGACTACCCGCTGGACGGCCGCGAACGGACCGAACGGGAGGACCGGCCGGCGGTCCCGACGCTGCGGGGCGGTCGGAGGCGGACACCTCGTGGAAAAGCGTGAGCAGTCGGCGGGAGGGTGTCACATGAGCGCTCGACCGAGCGGCATTCGGACAGTGGCAGCCGAAGTGCTCACGCCATGGGACAGGTATGTCATGCCCGTGGGCACGGGCTCCCGCCCCGGCACCGCACACGGCGAGCTTTCCCGACGTCCGGGTGGCCCTGCCGGAGGGCGAGGGATCAGCAGTGATCGACGCCCTCCGCCGGCCACCGTCAATCAGCCCTTCTTCACGACGCCGGACTTGAGCCGCATCGCCCCGAACCCCTCGATCTTGCAGTCGATGTCATGGCCGTCGACGCCGTCGATCAGCCGGATGTTGCGCACCTTGGTGCCGGCCTTGATGCCCGTCGGGCTGCCCTTGACCTTGAGCGTCTTGACGACGACCACGGTGTCGCCGTCCTGCAGCACGTTTCCGACGGCGTCCTTCACGACGCGCTCCACGGCAGCGCCCTCGTTCTCCGCGCCGCTCTCGGGGGCCCATTCGTGTGCGCACTCCGGACACACGACGAGGGAATTCATCTCGTAGGTGTACTCGCAGGAGCATTTCGGGCAGGGGGGAAGGTTCTCCATCATCTCGCGAGCGTATCCAGACATCAGTACGACCGGCGAACAAGCCCGGGGTACTCCTTCCGCAGGTGGCTGCGGGCTCCTGGGAGGATCTCGTCCACCAGCGCGGTCACGGCTCGGCCGACCCGCCCGACGCCGACGGCCGGCCCCGCTCCGCCATGCACCGCGCGGTCGGCCGCCGGGCGCGTACGCTCACCGGGACCGGACGGCACTGGCGGGACGCTGGGCCTTGGGCTCGAGGCCGTCGGCCGTCTCCTCTTCGGAACCGATCGGGCTCGGGTGGGCTCTGGGGAAGCGTGGCTGGGTTTCCTCGACTGCCAGAGGGGCAGGTTCCAGCGGGCGTTGTCCGGGTTTGCCGTGTCGGCAAACGGGCTCGTCCTCTCAGCCGACTCTTTTGCATGATCGGTCCAGAGGAGACCACCGGCCCTGGAGGAGAACGCATGGACCAGAACGCCGCGGAGATCACCCACCGGTCGATCGCCTCACCCGGAGGCCGGATCCACCTCGCGGAGCAGGGAACCGGGCCGCTGGTGCTGCTCGTGCACGGCTTCCCGGAGTCCTGGTACTCCTGGCGGCACCAGCTGCCGGTGCTCGCGGCGGCGGGCTACCGCGCGGTCGCCCTCGATGTCCGCGGCTACGGCCGCTCCTCCAAGCCGGCCGCGACGGACGCGTACCGGATGCTCGCCCTGGTGGAGGACAACGTCGCGGTGGTGCACGCCCTGGGCGAGGAGTCGGCGGTGGTCGTCGGCCACGACTGGGGCGCGCCCATCGCCGCGAACTCCGCCCTGCTCAAACCGGACGTCTTCCGCGCGGTGGGACTGCTGAGCGTTCCCTACACCCCGCGCGGCGGCTCCCGCCCCAGCGAGGTCTTCGCCCGGATGGGTGGGGACGAGGAGTTCTACGTCTCGTACTTCCAGGAGCCGGGCCGCGCCGAGGCCGAGATCGAACCCGATGTACGCGGCTGGCTCGCGGGCTTGTACGCGGCCCTGTCCGCCGACACCATGCCCGCGCCCGGAGCCCCCGCCCCGCACTTCGTCAGCAGGGGTGGGAGGATGCGCGACCGGTTCCCCGTCGGCCGACTGCCCACCTGGCTCGGCGAGAGC
Organism: Streptomyces sp. NPDC050388; assembly: GCF_040655635.1. Lineage (NCBI taxonomy): Bacteria > Bacillati > Actinomycetota > Actinomycetes > Kitasatosporales > Streptomycetaceae > Streptomyces > Streptomyces sp. NPDC050388. Next base: position 4,688 of record NZ_JBFAKH010000007.1, on the reverse strand, counting down.
GATCTCGACGTCTACGCCGGAGAGTTCGAACGCACCGGCTTCACCGGAGCGCTCAACCGCTACCGGAACATGGACCGCGACTGGGAGGACCTCGCCGCCTTCGACGGCGCCCCCGTCACCCAGCCGTCCCTGTTCATCGGCGGCGGTCTCGACGCCTCCGCCACCTGGCTGGCCGAAGCGATCGAGAGGTATCCGGTCACGCTGCCGGGCCTGGTCTCCTCCCACCTCCTCGACGGCTGCGGCCACTGGATCCAGCAGGAACGCCCCGCCGAGGTCAACCGGCTCCTGACCGACTGGCTCACCGCGCTGCCCGCCTGACGCACCCCTCCGGCACCCGTGCGGACAGAATCTGACCGCAACGCTTCCTACGGTCGTGCCATGGCGCAGACACAGCAGACACAGCAGACACAGAAAACGCAGAAGACCCTCGTCACCGGTGCCACCGGCACCGTCGACCGTCAGGTCGTCGCCGAACCACTCGCCCGCGGCCACGCGGTGCGCGCCCTCACCCGGGACCCGGCACGGGCCGCCCTCCCGACGGAGGTCGAGGTCGTCCAGGGAGATCCGACCGCACCCGACAGCCTGGTACCGGCCCTGGAGGGCGTCACCGGCCTCCACCTGATCACCTTCGGCGGGGCCTTCTTCGCCCCGTTGGAGACCGGCCCGCGCATCCTGGACCGGGCCCGCGCGGCCGGCGTACGCCGGGTCCCCGTACTGAACGGCGGCGGGCCGGCCCGAGGAGGTGGTCGGCTTCTTGCTCGAGGTGTACGGCAACACCCCCGAAGTGGGCCGTACCGTCGTCGACACCGTCAACGAGGTCACCGGCCACTCGGCCCGTACCTTCGCCCGGTGGGCCGTGGAGCACACGGACGCCTTCAAGGCGTAGGTCCCCGCCGAGGCGCAGGTCCCCCGTCCGCCCTGCCTGCCCTCCGTCCGATCGGCCGCCGGTCACGGCACAGTGGGGAGGCATGGAGGCGGACGGCAGGAATCTTCTGGCCCGGGGACGCGTGGCGACCAGGCTTCCGGCCCAGGACCTGGAGCGGGCGCGGCGTTTCTACTCCGAGAAGCTCGGCCTGGAGCCCGTCGACGAGCGGCCGGGCGGGCTGCTGTACCGGTGCGGCGGTACGGAGTTCGCCGTGTTCCGGTCGGCGGGGGCCGCGTCCGGGACCTTCACGCAGATGGGGTGGCAGGTCGACGACATCGAAGCGGTCGTGGCGGAGCTGAGGCGGCGCGGCGTGGTGTTCGAGGTGGTCGACCTGCCGGGGTTCCGGACGGCGGAGGACGGGATCGCCGAGATCGAGGGCAACTACCCGAGCAAGGGCGCCCGCGGCGAACGCGCCGTCTGGTTCCGCGACAGCGAGGGAAACCTGCTGGGCATCGGCGAGCCCGTCGTGTGAACGCGTCCGCGGCGGGCGGGCAGCGCTCTGCTCCGTGCTCCGCTCCCTAGAACTCGGGCCGGGCCGCCTGCCGGATGCCGTGCTGCAGGCGGCCCTCGGCCGTCAGTGCGGGAAGGGGCCGCCGAGGTTCTTGTACGACAGCTTGAGCGAGTTCACCGTGAACGTCTTCGAACCGGTGCCGGTGATGCCGGTCTTCGAACCCTTCAGCAGGTGGACCATTCCCCAACGGGTGTTGTCCAGCTGCTCGTTCGTGTCGACGATCAGGTCGGCGCGGCCGTCGCGGGTGTAGTCGGTGAGCTTGAGGCTCTGGCCGAAGCAGTCGTTGTTCTCGACCGCGCCCGCGATGCCGGAGGTGTTCTGGTGGTACGCCTTGGCCCCGGTGCCGGACAGGCCGCCCGCGCGGCCGAGCAGGACCGTGACCATGCCGCCCTGTCGCTTGCCCTCCAGGTCCTCGCCCGGAGCGCCGACGGCCAGGTCCGCGTATCCGTCACCGTTGACGTCGCCGACCGCGATGGACGCGCCGAAGTAGTCCTCCTTCTCCGAGGAGCCGGGCACGCCCGCCGTGTTCTGCGTGAACTTCACCGGCTTGCGTGAGGTGTTCGGGCCGGAGGAACCGCCGTAGTGGACCGTGACGTAGCCGCGTTCTCCGTCCGGCTGCTCGTATCCGCGGCCGATGGCGAGGTCGCCGTAGCCGTCCTTGTCGAAGTCGCCGATGGCGGTGACGGGGCCGCCTCCGAGCTGGTGGCCGCCGTCGTCCGGTACGTGTATCTCGTGCGCGCGCCGGGCGAAGGAGCTGCCGCCGCGGTGGAAGTAGGCGCTCAGGTCGACGTCGCCGCGGCCGTCCTGGAGGTCGTCGCCGAGGATGTACAGGTCGGTGGCGGAGCCCGCGTCGACCCGGCCCGCCGCCAGCTGGGAGGCGTGCAGGTAGCCGTAGTCGCCGCCGAGGGACTGCCAGCCGCTCTTTCCGCCGGCGCGGGTGAAGGGGCCCTTGAGGAGGATCGCGCCGGCCCGACTGTCGCTGATCGCGGTGAGGTCCTGGTCACCGTCGCCGTCGAAGTCGCCGGCCACGACGTCCAGCCCGAACTGGTCGCCCGAGCCCGCGTACTCCGGTGCGATGGGCGAGTGGAAGACGGTGCCCGAGCCGAGCCCCTTGGCTCCGCCCCACACCACGGTCAGTCCCCCGCGCATCCGGATGTCGCCCACCGCCTCACCCGGAGAGGCGACGACCAGGTCGGCGTAGCCGTCGCGGTCGAGGTCGGCACTGGTCGCGGCGAACCCCCAGCTGTCGCCCTCCTCCACCGCGCCGGGTATGCCGGGCGAGTCCTGGTGGATCGTCTGGACGCGCGTGCCGGGGCCGGTCGACGTGCCGTAGACGACGGTGACCCGGCCGTCCTTGCCGTGTGTCCCGCCGAGCATGACGAAGTCGCGGTGGCCGTCGCCGTTGAAGTCGTCGGCGAGCTTGGCGGGGGCCGCGGCCGCCGTGGGGGCGGTGAGGAGCGGGGTGCAGACCGCTGCCGCGAGGGCGACCGCGGTGGCGAGGGCGGTGCGTGAGGTTCTCATGACTCTCCGTTGTCCAGAAAGGGCTCCGCAGGTGACTGCAGCTGCGATCTTGCGATCTTGGACGCGTACGCGTGCCCAATGGTTGTAAACGGAGGGCGCGTTCCGCCCACGGGACGCCTCCTGTTGCGCGCGATCCGTCACGTTCCGTACTCGAGAGCCGCGGAATCGCCCTACGCTCGGAAGGTGACGCAGCATTACCTTTCGGTTCGTAAGGGACGGAAGTGACGCTTTGGCCAACGGAATTGACCCCAGCGCCTCCATGGCCGCCCTGTTCGGCTCACGGGTGCGCAAGCTCCGTACGGCGGCCGGACTGACCCAGGCCGAACTCGGCGTGAGGACCCACGTGGCGGGCACCCGGATCATCCAGATCGAGCAGGCCTCGGGGGCGAGGCCGACGCTGGAGCTGGCGCATGCGCTGGACGCCGTGCTCGGCGCGGACAACCTGCTGGTCGACCTGTGGCCGTACGTGTACCGGGAGGCGTTCCCGGACTGGTCACGCAGGTTCATGGCGTACTCGGAGCGGGCGGTGGACATCCGCGAGTACGCGGCTCATGTGGTCCCCGGCTTGTTGCAAACGGAGGACTACGCACGGGCGGTGCTGAAAGTCGGCCGAACGCTCGGCAGTGAAGAGCAGTTGGAAGAGCGGGTCACCGCCCGCGTGGGACGGCAGGAGCGCCTTGGCGCACTTGATCGACCCGAGCTGTGGGTGGTCCTCGACGAGTCGGTGCTCAGACGTCCCGTCGGTGGCCGGGCGGTGATGCGCGAGCAGTTGGCGTGCCTGCTCGAAGCCGCGGCGGGATCTCACATCACCGTGCAGGTAATGCCGTTCGACCAGGGAGAACACGATGCCATGGGTGGCTCGCTCACGGTCCTCACCCTGCCGGACGGTTCGGAGGTCGCCTACACGGAAGGGGCGCACTACGGCCAACTCATCGAGGATCCGGACGAGGTGAGGAGCTTCTCCCTGACCTACGATCGACTGCGGGCGGCAGCTCTGCCCCCGCTCATGTCGCTCGGCATGATCCGATCCGTGATGAAGGACAACCACCGTGGAGCGAACGTCCCGTCCCGATCCGAACGACGCCGCCTGGCGCAAGAGCAGCTACAGCAATCAGGAGGGCGGCAACTGCGTGGAGGTGGCGGACGGATTCCCCGGCGTCGTCCCCGTCCGTGACAGCAAGGCCCCGCACGGTCCCGCCCTGTCCTTCGGGGCAGTCTCCTGGACGGCGTTCATAGGGGAGTTGAAAACCGACCGGCGCCGGGTCTGAGCCTGCTGGGCACCGGTCACGCGGTGGCGTCCCGAACGCTCAGACGATCTCCCAGTCCAGTTCGGTCCCGTCGACCACCACACGGCGGTGACGGTCCACGATCTCGCCGGTCTCCAGGGCGGTGGCCGTCGCGTCCAGGAGGGCCGGGAGCGAGGCCCACATGGGGTGCGGCGTCAACTACCCGTCGCTAAAGCGACGGGCTTGCACAACGGGCATCACTGGCTGTGGTGCTGCGCTTGCGTCCGGCCCCGTCCCGCGGGCGCGGGAGCGGGGCGGGGGCCGTTGACGGGGCCCCGCGTCGCCACAACTCCCACGCTCTCGCACGGATGTTGCGGGAGCCGTTCCGGTCCGCGTGCTCAACGAATCCGCAGGACCGGCATACGAACCGGGCCTGGGACACCCGGTTCGCCTGGTCGATGTGCCCGCACTCGGCGCAGGTACGGGAGGTGTACGCCGGATCGAC